>JBKGUS010000429.1:0-10897 GCA_046462295.1 Thermoleophilaceae bacterium
TCGGGGCGGTTGGTCGCGCCGAGAACGATCACCCCGGCGGCAGGGTCGAAGCCGTCCATCTCGGTGAGGATCTGGTTGAGCGTCTGCTCGCGCTCGTCGTGGCCGCTGAGGACGCCGCCCGCGCCTCCCCTGGCGCGCCCGATCGCATCGAGCTCGTCGATAAAGATGATCGCCGGCGCCGCCTCCTCGGCCTGGCGGAACAGGTCCCGGACGCGCGAGGCGCCCACGCCTACGATCGCCTCGATGAACTCGGACGCCGAGGCCGAGAAGAACGGCACGCCGGCCTCGCCTGCGACGGCCCGCGCGAGCAGCGTCTTCCCGGTGCCGGGCAGGCCCGAGAGCAGCACGCCGCGAGGGATGCGCGCGCCGAGCTTGGCGTATTTGCTCGGGTTGCGCAGGAAGTCGACGACCTCGACCAGCTGCTCCTCGGCCTCGTCGATCCCGGCGACGTCCTCGAAGGTGACGGTCTGGGTCTCGGCCTCCACGAGCTTGGCGCGCGAGCGGCCGAACTGGCCGAGCACGCCACCCGCGCCGCCCGCCCCGCCTGCGGCACGCCGCAGGAAGAAGATGAACAGCCCAACGAGCAGGAGGGTCGGGCCGAACGAGAAGAGGATCGTCTCGAGCAGCGAGCGGCTGTCCGGCGGCTCGGCGTTGATCGTCACGTTCTCGCGCTCGAGCAGCTGGGAGAGCTCCTCGTCGTTTGCGAACGTGGGGATCTCCGTCTCGAACTGCTTGGCCTTGTCATCCTGGTAGGTGACCTCGTCCCGGAACTCGCCCTGCACCGTGTCGCCGCGCGAGGAGATCTCCTTGACGTTCCCCTGGCGCACCTCTGTGAGGAAGGTCGGGTTGTAGGGGACCTGGATGCGCTTCTCAGCGGGCGCGAAGATCGCCACGATCAGCCAGTTCAGGAGGAACAGGACGGCGAGGATCGCGAGGAAGCGGCGCCCGCTCCAGGGAAGCATCGGGGGCTTCTGAGGAGCCCTGTCGACGCGGACGTCGCCGCGCTTCGGATCGCGCGGCGGGAGCGGTGTGCGCGGATCCGGGGGGCGAGCCTCGTTGGCCATCATCCAATCGTAGAGGCCGACGGTGGGCCTATCCTGGGAAGCGATGAGGCAGCAGCTTCGCCCCCTCTTCGACCAGGTCGTGATCAAGGAGCTCGAGCCCGACAGGGTGCGGCGCTCCGGCCTCCTGCTGCCGCCCGGCGAGCACCAGTCGCCGCCCCAGCACGGCATCGTGCTGGCGGTCGGGCCGGGGCTCGACTGGTGGAGTCATGTGGGCGTGAAGATGCCCGTGAAGCCGGGCGACCACGTGGTCTTCCCTGCCTCTGCCGGCGTGTGGGTCGAGGTCGAGGAGGAGCGCCTGCTGGTCTGCCGGGTGGGCCAGCTCCTGGGCGTGCTCGAGGAGGGCGAGGACCTGCCCGAGGACGCCCTGAGAACGTTCGAGGACGAGGCTTAAGGCGGGGCGCCTACCCGGCCAGCGGATCGGCCTCGGCCTCGACGACGCGGTCGATGAGGCGCCGGTCGCGCGCCTCGATTCCGACCAGCTCGGTGTCCAGGCCGCGACGGCGTGCCTCTTCAATGACTCTGCGAAGCACGGAGGCGGAGGTCACGTCGAGCCTGCCGATCCCGTCCAGGTGCAGGACGAGCCGGCGGGCGTCGGCGTGGTCGGCGAGCGCCGCCAGGGCGAGGTCCTCCAGTCGCTGCGCCGCCCCGAACCAAAGCACCCCCCCGGGTCGCACGTGCAGGTCGCTGCCCTCCTCCCGGACCTCCACCTCGACGTGCAGCTCTCGCCACAGATGGACGGCGATCGCCAGCGCGATCCCGATCAGCACGCCGCGCTCGACGTGCGGCGAAAGGGCCACCGTACTGGCGAACGTCCCCGCGGCCACCAGAAACTGGGGACGCGACACTCGCCACAGCCGCACGACCGGCACGATTCGAAACAGCGGGATCACGGCGGCGATCACCAGCGCGCCGAGAACCGCGCTTGGCAGTTTGGCGAGCAGCCCGGCGGCGGGAATGAAGGCGAGCACGGCCAGCCCTGTCACCGCGCCGCTCCAGCGGGTGTGCGCCCCCGCCAGGCGGTTGAGCGAACTGCGTGAGAACGAGCCGCCGACCGGAAAGCCGCCGCTCACGCCCGCGGCGATGTTGGCGGCGCCCTGGCTCACGAACTCGCGGTCTGCGTCCCAATTCGTTCGTTCCTGAGTGGCGAACTGGCGTGAGATGGATGCCGCCTCCGCGAAGCCGACCAGGGCGATCACGACACCACCGACGAGCACGGTCGGGGTCTCGGCCCACGGGAGCGCGAGTGAAAGCGGCGGGAAGCCGGCGCCGATTGCCCCAACCTCGGGGCCGTCGTAGCCGCTCAGGGCGCTGTAGAGAAGAGCCGCGGCGGCTGCCACCAGCACTCCTGGGAACAGCGGATGAAGGCGCCGGCCGCCGAATACGGCCATGAACGTGCCGGCGGCGACCGCGACGGAGACGAACTCCCACTCGCCCGGGTGGGAGAGCGTCCAGGCGGCTCGTTCGAGGAGCCCGTCGTCCGGCGGGTTGGCACCGAGCGCGGTCGGTAGCTGTGAGGCGGCGACTAACAGCGTGGCCGCCGGGATGAAGCCCATCAGCATCGGGCGTGACATCAGGTAGGCGACGACGCCGGCCCGGGCGAGGCCGATGGCGAGCCGCACAAGCCCCACCACGAGCGCGAGCAGGAGGCCGAGCCGAATGTATTCGTCGGATCCCGGCTGCGCCTGCGACGACAGTACCCCGAAGGTGAGCAGCGCCGTGACCGCGACCGGCCCGGTCTGCAGGTAGGGCGAGGAGACAAGCGGCGCGGCGGCGATCAGCGGGATCGCGGCCGCGTAGAGGCCACGCTCCGGCGGCATGCCGGCCAGTTCGGCGTACGCGAGCGACTGCGGGATCAGCATCAAGGCGACGGATAGCCCGGCGAACAGGTCGCCCGCGCCCACTCGCCCCGGCTGCTTAGCCTCGGCGGCGCTCGCGACGCTCGTCGGTACGGCTCGTCGCCGCTTCTCTCGCTCATGCCGTTTCGAGTCCATGGCGGTGAGCGCTAGATCACGACGTACACCCGCCCGTCCTTCACCTCGACCGGGTAAGTCCTCGCGCAAAGGTCGGGATCCACGACCGCGCGCCCGGTGGCAATATCGAACTCCCACCCGTGCCAAGCACAGCGCACGATCTCGCCATTGCGTCCGTAGGCGTAGCGGAGGACGTCGCTCGGGAGCGCCGTCCCGGTCACCGGTCCCAGGCAGACGGGACCGCCTCTGTGTGGGCACCGGTTGTGAAGCGCGTAGAACCGCCCGCGGACGTTGAAGAGCCCGATGCTCCTGCCCGCGATCTCGCGGACGAGGCGGGCACCGGGGGGCAGCGTCTCCGCTTCGCAGATGAACACGCGCTCTTCCTTGTGGCTGGTCACGCGCGCGCCTCGGTCGGGCGGTCCCGGTTGCCAGGGGCCCGGGGGAGGCGGTAGAGCTCGCGCGCGTTCCCGCCCATGACCCGCTTCCGCCACTCCGGCGGGATGTGAAGGCGATCTGGAGCGTCGAAGTCCCAGTGCGGGTAGTCGGAGGCGTAGAGCAGCGTCCGCTCTCCGTCGATCGCCTCGAGCGCGCTCCAGAGGCGGCGCACGTCCTTGGGCTGCTCGAGCGGCTGCGTCGTCAGCCGGATGTGCTCCGCCGCGTATTCGCTCGGGAGCCGCTTCAGCCAGGGCGTCTCCTTACGTAGGGCCCTGTAGTCGGCGTCGAGGCGCCAGAGAATCGGCGCCAGCCAGGCGACGCCGCACTCGATGAGGACGAAGCGGAGGTTTGGCCACCTCTCGAACACGCCCTGAGCGATGAGGCTCGCGACATGGCTCATCCCGGTCTCGCAGAGGAGGGCGTGGGCCTCCCAGAAGTAGCTCGGTGCCCCGTTGCCAATCGGGTGCGGATTCACGCCGCCCTGGCCCCCGAGATGCGCGGCGACCGGGAGCTCGCGCTCGGCAGCCGCCTCCAAGATCGGCCAGTAGAAGGGATCGCCGTAGGGGCGCGGCGATCCGCTCGAGACCAGAACCTGGACGATGTCCGGGTGCTCGCCGAGCCGCCGGATCTCTTTGGCCGCCCCGACGGGATCCTGAGGCGCGACCACGAGCGAACCCTTCAGGCGCGAATCGCGGCTGAGCCACTCCTCGATCGTCCAGTCGTTCGAGGCTCGCGCCAGCGCGGAGGCGAGATGGGGGTTGGCGAGGGTTGAGACCTCGATCGCCTCGTCCCCCGTTAGGACGGCGTATTCGACGTCGTAGCGATCGAGGAGCTGGTGGCGCATGAGCTCGTAGTCCGAGCCGGGGGTGCCGCCGTCGGGCGGGACGGCGTCGGTGCGCATGAAGCCCTCGGGGTGGAGCCACGGGCGGTGGGCGTGCGGAAACGAGTCGCGTCCCCCCGGAAGCTCACCCCGCTCCAGGAAGTCGCGAAAGTAGGGGTCGAGGTAGGGCAATAGGACCCGGGAGGTATTCCAGCTGTTGTGAACGTCGCAGTCGATCACGCCGCCACCACCCGGACGGCGGCGCGCTCGGCGATGACGCGTGCCGCATCGACGCAGCGCCCGCCGAGCTCCGGCAGCCGGTCCGGCCAGACACGGTAGGCGGGGCCGGAGACGCTGAGTGACGCGACGCAGCGAGCGCCATCGTCCAGGATCGCCGCAGCGACGCCGTTCAGGCCCTCCTCGAGTTCGCCCACCGCTTTCGACCATCCCTGCCTGCGCACGTCCTTGAGCTCGCGTTCGAGCTCGCGGGCGTCGGTGATCGTCTTGGCCGTGAGGGCCTCAAGCGGCGCGCCCTCGGGCAGGGAGGCGGCGCCGAAGGCGAGGAACACCTTGCCATCCGAGCAGGCGTGCAGGGGGCTCGCGCGTCCGATCCAGGTCGTCGCGCGGACGAGGCGACGGAGACCTGACTGGGCGACGTCGAGGGCGTGTCCGCCCTTCGGTACTGACAGGACGACGGTCTCGCCCGTCTGCTCCGCCAGGCGGTCCATCACCGGTCGCGCGGCGTCGACCAGGGTGCGGCCTCGCACCGCGAGGAGCCCCAGGCGAGCGACCTCGGGTCCCAGGCGGAGGCGATCAGTGACGAGCGTGCGTTCGAGGAAGCCGTGCCCGACCAGCGTGGCGGCGAGCCGAGAAGCCGTGCTCTTGTGGACGCCGAGGAGCGAGGCGATCTCGGCGACGGTGAGCTCGTCTCCCTCGTCGTCGAAGGCCGTCAGGACCTTCAACGCCCGCGTGACGCTGTGGATTGAACTCTGGTCGCGCATTGCGCAACGCCGTTGAGAATAGTACTGGCGCCCCGCTCTGCGCGCGTCAGCCGAGCGAGCGCGTCTCGGTCTCAGTCGAGCTGTCCCTGATGGAGATCCGCCGCGGCGCGCCCGCGCTGACCCCGTCCCGGACGGTGATCTCCACGAGGCCGTTGAAGAACTCGGCCGTGATCTGCTCGTCATCGATGTCCGGAGGGAGAGTGATGGCGCGCCGGAATGCCCCGTGGAAGCGCTCGCGGATGTAGAAGCTGTCGTCTCCGCCGGTTCCGAGTTCGGTGCGGCGCTGGCCGGAGACGGTCAAGACACCCTGCGAGAACGTGATGTCAACGTCCTCCGGCCTCAGGCCGGCCACCTCGATCCGGATGATGAGGTCGCCGTTCCTGGCGAAAATGTCGGTGGCCGGGACCCAGGCCGTGGCGTGGGTGCGGTCTCGATCCTCGTGGGCCGGCTCGTAGCCGTGGGTGCCGAGGTGCCGCATCCGTTTCAGCTCACTGAAGAAGTCCGTGATTCCCTCAAACGGGTTTCTCTCGCCTTCGGGCATTCCCGCCTCCTCGCTAACCGTCGTCGGACCCGAGTGGCTGCAGCAGACCTACCTCGCGCAGGAAGCGCCGGGCCACCTCACCGTCGTCTTGACCCTGGGTCACCGCAGCGTTCATCTCCACCATCACATCTCTGGTCAGCCGGCGGTTGACCGCGTCGACGACCCGCAGGAACTCCTCGCGGCCTATCCGCTCGAGCTCCCCTGCGTCGACCACCATCATGGCGTTCTGGGAGCCGAAGAGAAGCTCGGTGTCCTCCAACACCGTGTAGTCGCCGGTTTCGAGCTGCGGATCGGTGGTGAAAACGTTGGCTGCCTCCACGTCGCCCTCGTCGAGCGCGGTGTATTGCGCTCCGAGCGTGATCGGCTCGAACCTCGCGTTGGTGAGTCCGTAGACCTGCTGCAGGCCCTTCAGGCCCAGGTAGAGGTCCTCGAACTCCGGCCGCGCGCCGAGCGGGAAGGACTTGAGTGTGCGCAGATCGCGGATCTCTTTGAGCCCCTCTTGTTGGGCAAAGGCGTCCGTCGTGGCGATGGCGTCCACGTTCTCGAACGGCGTCATCGCACTCACGGCCATGCCGCACCGCTCATACAACGACTTGACCTCTCGGTAGGTCGCCGTGGGGTCGAGGCCGGAGACCTCCTCTCCGAACACGATCGACAGCGAGGTTCCCGTGTAGGCGGGATGTCCGTCGATCTCGCCGGCCCGCACGGCCGTGTCGAGGTCTTCGGTCGGGCCGATGCCCTTGCGCAAATCGACGGTGTAGCCGTTCGCCGCCAGGGCCTGGCGCCACAGCTCGCCGAGGAGACGGGCCTCGGGGAATTCCTGGGTGCCGAGGGTGATCCGGAGCCTCGCTCCCTGCGGCTGGGCGGAACCGGGATTGCGCTCGTCCTCGCCGCAGGCGCCCGCGAGCAGGGCCGCAGCGACCAGCAGCGCGCACGCGGCGGCTCGGCTCACGTGGCGCACCCAGTCAGAGTCAGCCGTCCAGCGCATCGTCCGAGTAGGTGCCGGGACCGACGGCGGGGCGTGGGGCGGCCGGGAGCGGTAGCTCCACCGGCTCGCGTGGCGGCACGCGCTCCTGCCGCAGCACCTTGATCATGCTCCAGCCGATCCCCACGATGACAAAGGTGAACGGCACCGAGGCGAGGATGGCGCCCTGCTGCAGCCCGGTGAGGCCACCGACCAGCAGCAGCACCGAGGCGATCGCGCCCATCAGGCAACCCATCGTCGCGGTCACGAACCTGGCCGGCTCGAGGAGGCCGCGGGAGGCCAGCATCGCCATGACCACGGAAGCCGCGTCCGCCCCGCTGATGAAGAAGAACGCGATCAGGATGATGGCCACGATCGATACGACGGTCGTCAACGGAAGTTGTTCGAGCGCCGTGAAGAGGGAGAGCTCGGGAGTTGACGTCGTGGCGATCAGGTCCGCCTGCCCGCTGGTCTGCAGGTCGATCCCGGTCGCCCCGACGATCGCGAACCAGACAAAGCCCAGCCCCGTCGGCATCGCCACCACGCCGAGGATGAACTCCCGGATCGTGCGGCCCCTGGAGATGCGGGCGACGAAGGTACCCACGAAGGGCGCCCAGGAGATCCACCATGCCCAGTAGAAGATCGTCCACGCAGCCATCCAGTCGGAGTCGGTGAACGCGCCGGTGCGGATGCTCATCGGGAACAGCCGGATGATGTAGCCACCGATGCTCTCGATGGCCGTGCTGATGATGAAGACGGTGGGGCCGACTAACAGGAAGAACACCATGAGCGCGATCGTCGCGCCTCCGCTCAGGTTTGCGAGGAACTGGATCCCGCGCTCCACGCCGGACACCGCCGAAAGCACGAACAGCATGGTGATCACGACGATGATCACGACCGCGATCCCGTTCGTGGTGGGGACGTCCCAAAGGAAGTCGAGGCCGCTGTTGATCTGAAGGGCGCCCAGCCCCAGCGACGTGGCGGTGCCGAAGAGGGTGGCGAAGATCGCGAGACCGTCGATCACCTTGCCGAGCGGGCGTTCGCTTACGTGTTCGCCCAGCAGGGGGCGAACGTCGCGCTGACGAGGTTCTTCGTGCCCTTGCGGAAGGTGAAGTAGGCGAGGGCGAGGCCCATGATCGCGTAGAGCGCCCAGCCGTTGAAGCCCCAGTGGAAATAGGTGGTCTCGAGCGCGAGCTGGGCGGCTTCCTGGCTGCGGGGCTCGGCCAGCCCGTGGGGCGGCGCGGCGAAGTGCGAGATCGGCTCGGCGACGCCGTAGAACAGGAGTCCGAGCCCGAGTCCGGCGGCGAACATCATCGCGATCCACGACACGGTGTGGAACTCCGGCCGGCTGTCGTCGGGACCCAGGCGGATCCTGCCGTAGGAGCTGACGGCCACGATGACGCAGAACAGCAACGCCCCGGTCGCGATCAGCACGAACGCCCAGCCGAAGTTGCGGATCACCCAATCGAGCAGCGACTGCATGGCGGAGCCCAGGCTGTCGGTGTCCAGCACCCCCCACAGAACGAATGCGGTGGAGAGCGCGGTCGCTCCGTAGAAGACGACGGGGTCGATCCCTCTCAGCAGCCGGTGCATGCCTACTACCCCCTCCGGCGCGGCCGAAGTTGCGGCTGGACCCGTGCAGTATTATCACACAGCGTGTGTTATCTGCAAGCACGGCTCGTGTGGAGGGCACAATGAGCGCGACGCTTCAGACCGCGGACCGGGCGCTGGAGGTTCTTCAGCAGTTTCAAAACCAGGCGGAGGGCCTCACGGTCACCGAAATCGCGACGCGGCTCGGTCTTCACCGCAGCACGGCCTCTCGGCTCGTGTCGACCATGGAGGCGCGCGGCTTTCTGGAGCGCGATGCGGTCGACAACCTGCTGCGACTGGGTCCCGAGGTCGCCCGGCTGGGAAGGATCGCCCTCGCCGGTCGTGAGCTCGTGACCGTCGCTAGGCCCGTCTTGGACGGCCTCGCCGCCGAAACCGGCGAGACCGTGACGCTCGCGGTGCCGATGGATGGGGAGGTCATGACCGTCGCACAGGCCGACGGCAGCTACTTCGTGTCGTCTGGCAAGTGGGTAGGGGTCCGAACGCCACTGCACTGCGCCGCCGACGGTAAGGTGCTGCTCGCCTTCGGCGGGGCGCGAGTGAACCATGCCGGCCTCACCGAACGTACGAAGCGAACGATCGTGGATCCCAAGGTGCTGGCGCGTGAACTGGACGCAGTCCGCCGGCGCGGGTTCGCGGTCGCCGAAGGAGAGCTCGAAGAGGGGCTGGTGGGCGTCGCCGTGCCGGTCTGGGAGGCTGGCTCGTGCATCGCGGCCCTATGCGTGTCCGGACCCGAGTACCGGCTCGACGGGAAGGCTGCGCGTCGACTGGCACGCAAGTGCATTGCATGCGCCGAGGAGCTTCAGCGGTCCCTCGGCGCCCGCCACGTCCAGCCCATTGAACCGCAGGCCGTCGAGGGGTAGCCGCGGCCGCCGATGAGATGAACGGCTTCAGCTCCTCCTCGGTGTGCAGGAAGCCAAGCAGCTGGACCCGTTGGCCTCGCTTTGGGCACCGGGCCTCTCTGCCCTTCGTCAGGTGACCGTCTGGACCGGAACCTCGAAGAACTCGACCGACGTACGGCGCTCCGTTCCGCCGGGATTCATCGCATTGAGCGCCTCATCGCCGCGCCGCATAGCCTCCTCGCTCTCGAAGAGCGTCACGCCGAGCCCCCTGCCGGTCTCGCGATTCACCAGCATCAGCATTTTCGCGCCCTCGAGTCCCTCCGGTGTCTCCTCGGACTCGACCGACGAACGGACCATCTCGATCGCTTGGTCCACGTTGGCCGGATCGCTCTCAAACGTCGCAATCCGCGCGTACATCCACTCCCCCTCATCCGCACTCAGGACCGCCTTAGCTTACGGCGAAGCGCCAGCTGGTCGCACTTGAGCGTGCCGGGCGGCTTCGAGGTGATGCGCACCTCGCGGTCCCCGAGCAGACACCTAAGGTGCAATGGATGGAAGCGTGGCTGCTCGGTAGCGGCGGCTGGTTCCCGACGGACGCGCGCGAGACGACGTCCGTGTTCGTCCGCGATGGCGAGCACGGTCTCCTGCTCGATGCGGGGACCGGCGCTCGGCGGCTGCTGACCGTCAGCGACCTCGTCGATGGCGTCACCGCCCTCGACGTCGTCCTCACGCACTTCCACCTCGACCACGTCTGCGGGCTGCTGTATCTGCCGGCACTGACCACGCAGTGCGAGCTGGAGGGCCACCCGCGCGTCTGGGCGCCTGGCCGGTGGCTCTACGACACCCCAAGCGCGGAGCTGCTCGGCGCGGTACTGCACCCGCCGGTATCACCTTTCGAGGACCCGCCGGTCGAATCTGTCCACGAGCTCGGCCCAGGCCCACAGCGTGTGGGACCGTTCGAGATACGCGCTCTCGCGCAGCCGCGCCACTGGAGTCCCACGGTCGGCCTCCGCGTCAACGACGAGCTCGCGCTCATCACCGACACCGCCCGCGAGACCGAGCATGCGGACTTCGCCCGCGGCGTGACCCACATCCTGCACGAGGCATGGTCTATGTCGGCTGCCCCGATCTTCAGCGATCACGACGCGACCGCCCGAGACGCCGCCAGGACCGCGGCCGAGGCCGGCGCCCAGAACCTGACGCTGATCCACCTCAACCCGCTGCTCGAGGAGCTCGACGCCCTGCTGGCGGACGCCCGCGAGGCGTTCGGCGGCGCACAGCTTGGGGAGGACCGGCTCGCGCTCCGGCTGAGCGACCACCAGAGCCCCGCCGCTTGAGCCCTGAGTAGCTGTCCGCAATTTGGGTCGTTTCCGCGGAAGCGGCGAGGCCTACGACGCCGGCGCCCCGTCCCCGGCCCTGCGCAGCAGCTCGGCCCTCACGAACTCGTCCAGGTCGCCGTCCAGGACGCCCTGGGCGTTCCCGGCCTCCACGTTCGTCCGGTGGTCCTTGACCATCGTGTAGGGATG
Organism: Thermoleophilaceae bacterium; assembly: GCA_046462295.1. Classification (GTDB taxonomy): domain Bacteria; phylum Actinomycetota; class Thermoleophilia; order Solirubrobacterales; family Thermoleophilaceae; genus JACVRW01. The sequence goes on from JBKGUS010000429.1 coordinate 10,772, forward strand.
CAGCACGTAGGAGCGGATCTGCGAGCCCCAGCCCACGTCCTGGGCCTCGCCCTTCTCCTTCGCGATCGCCTCCTGGCGGCGCCGCTCCTCCAGCTCGATCAGCTTGCCGCGCAGCATCCGCATCGC
>JBKGUS010000430.1:0-2765 GCA_046462295.1 Thermoleophilaceae bacterium
CACCGGCGGTGGCAGGGGGCGCGAGCCCTGTCGCACGCCCGCCGTCCCCATCGCCGCCGGATCCCGCCACCGCGCCGGTTACGGCGACCGCCGCGAGCGCAAGTACCCCGAGCGCGGCCACCCGCCGGCGGGCGCCTGCGGGCAGCAGGCGCGCGCCCAACCTCTGCCGCCTGTTCCACAGCGCGTCGCCCCGCCGCGCCCTCCACAGGATCCAGTGCCGGTATGCGAAATGCAGGCGGCGGCGCGCCGGCTCGGTTGCGGCCCAGAGCCGCTCCTCGGTCCGCACTCGGAAGCTCCGCCAGCCCCAGAAGACCTTGGCCCTCCAGCCGCTCATTCTCACCGATTACCCGAAATGGAGCGGCTAGTCACGGGCGACCTCAGGCTCAGCGCCTGTTGCGCTCTAGCAGCTTCTTGCCGATCACCATGCGCTGGATCTCCGACGTTCCCTCGCCGATCAGCAGGAGCGGGGCGTCGCGGTAGAGGCGCTCGATCTCATACTCCTTGGAGTAGCCGTAGCCGCCGTGGATCCGGAACGCCTCCTCCACGACCTCCTTGCCCGTCTCTGATGCGAACAGCTTGGCCATGCCGGCCTCGAGGTCGGAGCGCTGCCCAGCGTCCTTCAGCCGCGCGGCCTTCAGCGTTAGGAGCCGCGCCGCCTCGACCTTCGTCGCCATGTCGGCCAGCTTGAACTGGATGGCCTGGTGGCCCGCGATCGGCTTGCCGAAGGTCTTGCGCTCCTGCGAGTAGCGCAGCGCCAGCTCGAGCGCGCGCTGGGCGATGCCCACCCCGCGCGCGGCCACGTTGACGCGGCCGACCTCGAGCGCGTCCATCATCTGTACGAAGCCCCGCCCGAGGCCGTGCTCCTCGCCGCCGAGGATGCGGTCCGCCGGGCAGCGGTAGCCGCTGTAGACGAGCTCGGTCGACTCCACGCCCTTGTAGCCCATCTTCTTGATCTTGGGCGGAACGGTGAGCCCGTCGTTCTCGGCCGCGCCCGGCTGCTTCTCGGTGATGAAGCAGGTCATGCCCTTGTAGGGCGGCTCCGCCTTGGGATCGCTCTTCATCAAGACGAAGACGACGCCGGACAGGAGACCGTTCGTGACCCACATCTTCTGGCCGTTCAGCTCCCAGTCGCCGGCGTCGGTCCGCTTGGCGACCGACTTGATGCCCTGGACGTCGGAGCCGCACTCCGGCTCCGACAGCGAAAAGGCCGCCCGGAGCTCGCCGGTCGCCATGCGCGGGAGGAGCTCCTGCCTCTGCTCGTCGGTGCCGAACTTCATCAGGAGGTAGGAGCCGATGAAGTGGGTGTTCACGATCCCGGAGACGGAGATCCAGCCGCGCGACAGCTCCTCCACGATCATCGCGTAGGTCGTGAGGTCGAGCCCCATGCCCCCGTACTCCTCCGGGATGGTGACTCCGAACAGACCGAGCTCCTTCATCTGCTCGACCACGGCCTCTGGGAACTTGTCCTCGTGGTCGTGCTCCTCGGCGATCGGGAGCACCTCGTTGTCGACGAACTGACGGACCATCTCGGTGATGGCCTTCTGGTCGTCGGTCTTCTCGATGTAGGCGCTGGTCGCTACGGCCATTGGCGGCAGAATACCCGCCGCCCCGCTTCACCCGGCCGGCAGCAGGCGGTACAGGATCGCGCGCCCGTCGTCGTACACCTCGCGGACGCCGCCGGCGGGCGGGGTGGCGCGTGTGGTGGCGAGGACCCCCTGTTCGCGCCTGATGCCGGGCTCGATAAGGAGCCAGCGCACCCCCAGCCGCCGAAGCGCCTCCAGCTCGCTGCGCGGATCGCCGGGCTCGGCACCCGCGATGGCGATGCAGGCGCTGTAGTCCGGCAGCAGCGCCACACCGGCGTACAGGTCGGTGAACGGGTCGGTGAGCCCGACAGCGCGCTCGCCGGGCCCGCCGCGGCGCGCGAGCTCGCGCGCGGCGTCGTACGCGGGAACCCGGCGCGCGAGGTAGGCCCGCTCGCCCTCCGCGCCGGTCACCACGTCGACCGGCGCGCCCCGCAGCACGTGGGTGAGGGTCAGCGCGCCGTCGCGATCGTGGAGGCCGGTGAACAGCGGCAGCGACAGGGCCAGCACGCCGACCACGACGAGGGTGACGGCAGGACCGAGGCGGGGATGCAGCCGCCCGGCGAGGTCGCGCGCCGTCTCGAAGCCCAGGCCGGCCAGCACCGCCAGCGGCGGCACCACGGGCAGCAGGAAGCGCAGCTGCTGGGACGACAGCGGCGAGGCCCACAGCAGCACGTAGAGCAAGCTGAAGGCGGCGCCGGCAAGGGCGGCTCGGGGCAGCCGGCGCGCGAAGGCCGGCGGGACGAGCATGAGGTAGAGCACTCCGAGGCAGCCCGCGAACGCGGCGCCGTGCATGGTCAGGTCCCAAGGCAGGCTGAGCAGCCCGCCGACCCCGTCGCCGTGGCCCCAGCGGTCGAGCGAGCGCTCGAGCCCGTTCGCCGCCTGCTCGGTCCAGCGATCCGGGTGCGCGCCGAACAGGCCATAGAGGGACGGGAAGACCGGGTTGCCGCCCTCGAGCTCCGCCCGCAGCAGCCAGGGGGCGGCCGGGAGCAGAGCCGCGGCCCCGAAGAGCGCGCCGTGCCGGATGCGCCGGCCCGCGGGCGCCCCGCGCCGGCCGAACATCACGATGGCCGCCAGCGGCACCAGGCCGATCAGCGCCGCCGTCTTCACCGCGAGGGCGAAGCCGCCGAAGAGGCCTGCGAGCAGTAGCGGGCTCGGACTTCCGCGTTCCACGAAGCGGAGCAC
>JBKGUS010000431.1:0-3871 GCA_046462295.1 Thermoleophilaceae bacterium
GGCACGGACTTCGCCGCGATCGCCTCCGGTTGCATCGCGGTGACCCCCCTGCACTTCGACCTGACCGACGAGGCGGGCATCGAGCGTCTGGGCGGCTTCGACCTCGACCGGCTGCTCCGGCCGGCCGCCACCGAGGTTGAGTAGGCCGCCGGAGACGCGGAACCCGGCCGAGCGCGCCGACGAGCTCCGCCGCCGGCTCGAGCACCACGGCCACCGCTACTACGTCCTCGACGACCCGGAGATCTCCGACGCCGAGTACGACGCGCTGCTGAACGAGCTGCGCGTCGTAGTCCGCGTCCGAGATCTCGGGGTCGTCGAGGACGTAGTAGCGGTGGTTGTGGTGCTCCAGCTGCTTCCGCAGCTCCGCGGCGCGCTCGGTCGCGCTCATACTTCCCGAGCGGCCGGCCGCAGCAGCGCGTCCAGGTCGAAGCTCCCGAGCTGCTCGATGCCCGCCTCGTCGGTCAGGTCGAAGTGCAGGGGCGTGACGGCGATGCAGCGGTCCGCGATCGCTGCGAAGTCGGTGCCTTCCTCGTCGTGGTAGCTGGGCGAGTCGCCGTAGATGCGATACCGGCGCCGGCCGTCCTCCTCATCCGTCAGCTCCATGCGATCGTGGTAGATCCGCTTGCCGAGCCTGCAGGCTCGCACGCCGCGAATGTCGCCGGCGGGAGTGTTCACGTTCAGCAACGTCCCCGGGGGAATCGGCACCTCCTCCACTTCCTCGACCAGCCGCGCCACGAACGCCGCCGCCTGCTCGAAGCCCTGCCGGCTCCAAGACGTGCCGGCGCGAAAGTCCATCTCCCCGTGGTCCGCCTGCTGGGAGACGGCGATCGCCGGCAACCCCAGCATGATCCCCTCGAAGGCCGCGGCGACCGTGCCCGAGTATGTGATGTCGTCGCCCAGGTTGGCGCCGTGGTTGATGCCGGACACGATCAGCTCGGGCTCGAGCTCGATCAGGCCCAGCGCGGCGAAGCGCACGCAGTCGACCGGTGTGCCGCTCGTGGCGAACCCGCTGGTGCCGTCGCCGAACTCGACCTCCTCCACCTCGAGCGGCTCGCGAAAGGTGATGCTGCGCGCCGTGGCGGAGCGGTTCGAATCGGGCGCGATGACGGCGAGCTCGATGCCGGGCACCTCGAGCAGCGCCTGCCGGAGCACGTTCAGTCCGGTGGCGGTGATGCCGTCGTCGTTGGTGAGGAGAACCTTCATGAAATCGGGGCCGGATCCAGGGTACTCAGTAGCGAACCGACTCCAGGTAAAGGCCTTGAGGCGCCGCAGTCGCCCCGGCCTCGCTGCGCGGCCGTCCCTCGAGGAGTCCCCTAAATCGCTCCGGGCTGACGCCGTCGAGCATCGTTCCCACCAGCACGCGCACCATGTTGCGCATGAACGTGTCGGCCTCGATGACGAACGCCAGCACGTCCTCGCTCTCCTCGATCCACTCCGCGCGCATCACGTCCCGCTCGAAGCGGACGTGATCGGTCTCGGTCGGCGTGAAGGCCGTGAAGTCGTGCCGGCCGGGCAGGGCGGCGGCGCAGGCGTCGAGCGCGGCGCGGTCGAGCGGGCGCGGCCACCACAGCGCCCGGTCCCGCTCGAACGGGCTGCGGACCGAGCGCGTCAGCACGCGGTAGCGGTAGGTGCGGCTCTTCGCGTCGCGGCGGGCGTCGAAGCCCTCTCTGGCCGACTCGCTCGCCAGGACGCTCACGTCGCGGGGCAGCACGCCGTTCAGCGAGCGCGCCGGTGCCGGTTCGCCCTCGTGGCTCGCCACCTGCCCGCGGGCATGCACGCCGCGGTCGGTGCGGCCTGCCACGGTTAGCGGCGCCTCCCGCTGCAGCACGGTCCGGAGCGCCTCCTCGAGGATGGCCTGGACGGTCCGCAGGCCGGGCTGGCGCGCCCAGCCCGCGAACTCCGAGCCGTCGTACTCGAGCACCAGGCGCGCGGCCAGGGCGCTACCCGCGCTTGCGCGCGACGATCACCGCGTACTCCGCCTCGAGCCGCAGCGAGCCGTCATCCGCCGCGTTGTTGCGCTCGAGCATCTCGGCCATCAACGCCATCAGGGCCTCGAACCGCTCGGGCGGCAGGCCCTTCCGGGCGGCCGCCATCGTCGGAGCGGAGGCGCTGAACTCCTCGAGGAAGGCCGGCGGCGCCTCGGCCTGCCAGACGAGAACCCGGCGCTCGTACTCGACCCGCGCGGCGTGCGGTCGTCTCGTCGCCCCAGCTCTCCGACGGCGGCTGGTCGGGGTCGAGCGGCGCAAAGCGGCGCCCGACGGCGAACATCTCGGCCATCACGCCTTCCGGGGTCCACGCGGTCAGCCCGACCGTGCCGCCCGGCCGGACGACCCGGAACAGCTCGCGCGCCGCGATGTCGGGCCGTGGCGCGATGAAGGCGCCGAAGACGGACCCCACGCAGTCGAAGCGCGTGTCCTCGAACGGGAGGTCCTCGGCGTCGCCCAGCACCCATTCGACGTCGTAGCCCTCCTCCTCCGAGCGGGCGCGGCCGCGCTCCACCATCCCCGGGGAGATGTCGCAGGCCACGACGCTCGCCCCCTCGCGGACGCAGGCGAGCGCGAAGTTGCCGTCGCCGGCGCCCACGTCCAGCACCTCCTGGCCGGCCGAGACGGCGCAGGCGTCGGCCAGGGCGTGGGCGGCGGGCGCGAGCTGGCGCGACAGCACCGAGTAGTCGCCCTGCGCCCACACCATCGCCTGCCGCTGCTTTATGGCTTCCACGTCCACGGGCCGCAGTATCCAGCACAATGCACCGAAGTGAAGGTCACGGCCAAGGCTGACTACGCGGTGCGGGCGGTGCTCGAGCTCGCCACGGTCGACGACGGCCTGGTCAAGGGCGAGCGGATCGCGCGCGCCCAGGGGATCCCGCTCAAGTTCCTCGAGAACATCCTGATCGACCTGCGCCACGCGGGCATCGTGCACGCCCAGCGCGGCGCCGAGGGCGGCTACCGGCTCGCCCGCTCCCCCGAGAACGTGACGCTCGGCGAGGTGATCCGCGCGGTCGAGGGGCCCCTGGCCAGCGTGCGCGGGGAGCCGCCCGAATCGGTCAGCTACGAAGGCGCAGCCGAGCACCTCCAGACGGTCTGGGTCGCGGTGCGCGCGAGCCTGCGCAGCGTGCTCGACGACCTCACGCTGGCCGAGGTGGCCGCGGGACGGCTCCCGGACCGCGTGCGGCAGCTGACCGAGGCGCCTGACGCCTGGTCCAGACGCTGACCGGGTCGATCTCGGGACGATGCGGTGATCTGCGCCTCTGCCGCGCCGTCGCCGGGCTCCACGAGGATCTCCACGTCGTGGGGGCGGATCCACTGCCCGCAGAGCTTCAGCCGGCGCCGGCCACCACCAGGCGGTAGCCGAGGTCCAGCTCCTCGAGTTCGAGCAGGTCTGCGTTGCGGCGGTGCCATTCGCCGCCGTCCAGGTCGGCGCTCAGCCGCGCCAGGCCCCGCTCCACCTCCTCGAGTGGCAGGAGGCTGAACACGGAGATCCCGGCGCGGACGTGCGGGTCGAGGTAGGCGCGGGGGCGGCGCCAGTAGGCGTGGAAGAAGCCGTCGACGCAGTCGTGCGGGACAGGCACGACCTCGATGCGGCCGCCGCCGAGTCGCTCGAGCATGCGGTCGAGGGCGCGTGCTTCTCGCGAGAAGCGGGCGAAGCCGGGGAAGTAGTTGCGCACGACCCACGAGTCGAGCGCCGTATCGCCGTCCCACGTGAAGAGGACACGCCGGCGGGCGACGCGGCGAAGTTCGGCGAGGCCCTTGGCCAGGTCGCTCCAGTGGTGGTCGGTGAGGACGGCCATGGCCGCGTCGAAGGAGGTGTCGGGGAAGGGGAGCGCCTCGGCGGAGGCGTCGACCACGGGGGCGGCCGCCCAGCGCCGCCCCCG
>JBKGUS010000432.1:0-4727 GCA_046462295.1 Thermoleophilaceae bacterium
CCGGGCCAAGGACGAGATGTTCCGCTACACGCATACGCCCGAGGCGCCCTGGTACACGGTCGAGTCGGACGACAAGCGTCGTGCCCGTCTCAACTGCATCTCCCACCTCCTCGACACGATCGAGTACGAGGACGTGCTGCCGGATCCGATCGAGCTGCCAGCCCGCCCGGAGCAGGAGGACTACAGGCGTCCACCGCGCGGCGCGCACACCGAGATAATCGGGAAGTACTAGCCCGTAGCACTACGCTCTATTCGTCGTCCACAGCGAGCGGCGCCGACACCTCCGCGGACACGCCTCCTTTCATGGGAATCCAACACTCTCGAGTGTCGCAACCACGCGGAGCCGCAAGCGACAAGCCCGTGGGACGTGGGTCCCGTGCGGCGAGGGGTAGCTGGTCCGGAAACGTCCTATATCGGGACGCTTCCGGACCAGGCACGCCGCAAGTCGGCTGTCGCAATGCGCGAGAAGCGACATCGGCTGCCGGCAAGACGCCTGCCACATGCTGGCGGCCCTCAAGCCGGCGTTCCGGGCGGCGCCGCTGAGGCGCTCAGCTGCGTGGCGCGGTCGGCGTCGAGGCGCGCGCCCAGCGACTCGAACGACGAGCGCGCGCCGCGTAGCTCGACCATCGCCTCGTTCGCGCTGCCCTTCTTCAGAAGCGCTTCCGCTAGCAGCAGGCGGGCCCTCGACGCTTCGTATGGTGCGCTCGCTTCCCTCCACTGCCGTGTGCCGTCGCGCAGTGCTTCGGTCGCGCCGTCGGCGTCGCCCTCGGCGAGCAGCAGCGCGCCGCGGGCGCATGCGGATGCGGCGACCAGCGCCGGGCTGCCGTATACGGCGGCCACCGCGTCCAGTTCGGCGCTGGCCGACCGCGCGGTGTCCAGGTCTCCGGCGGCCACTGCGATCTCTACCTGCGCCGGCAGCAGCCTTGCTCGTGCCAGGCGGTCTGAGGTGTCGGCCAACGCGTCCTCGATGGATACGGCCGCGCTTGCCACGTCGCCGCGCAACAGCTCGAGCAGGGCGAGGCCGGGCTGGGCGCGGGCGCCGCTCGCTACGGCGCGCTCGAACGCCTGAGCAGCGCCGGGCAGGTCGCCAAGACGCAGGCGGATCTCCCCGATCTCGTGTAGCGCCTGGCCGACGTGAGTCACGTCGATGCGTTCCACCTGCGCGCACGCTCGTCGTGCCTCGAGCTCGCCTTCCGACCAAGCACCGCGTCCGACGAGGATGCCGACCCGGTGGGCTTCGCAGTCGCCCGGAAAGGCTCCGATGCCCGTGCGCGCGAAACAGTCGGCGATCGCCTCCATCCACTCCATCCCCCGCCGGTAGTCGCCGAGCTCGAAGCAGGTTCCGATCGTGCGGCAGAAGATCAGCGCGCTCACTAGCGGCGCCAGCTTGCCGCCGACGGCCCACGTCATCCCCTCGTCCATGAGCGCCAACCCGCGCGTCAGCTCGCCCTGGCGGACGAGCACCCACCCCTGGAACGTGAGACCCACGGCCTGAAGATCCGGCACGCCGAATCGGGACCCGGCCTCGTGTGCGCGGCGCGCGTTTTCGAGTCCGCCCTGTAGATCGCCCGTGCCGATCGCGAACATGGCGGCGGCCCAGGCCAGAAAGCCGTGCTCCGGGCACTCGGTCTCGTCCTCGAGCAGGCGCTGCGCGCGTTGGAACCACCCGCCGGCGACGGCCAGATGCAGCCGCGCGGCATGGTGCAGGCAGAGCACCACGGCGGCGACGGCGGCGCGACGCCGATCGCCGACCTCGACGAACGCGTCGTGCGCGCGCTGGCGGGCCGCCAGCGAGTCGTGCGGGCGCCCAGCCCACAGCGCGGCCTCTGCCAGTCCCTCGAGGTCCTCGCCGCCGAGTGCGCCATCGTCGGCCGCCGACAGCAGCTCGAAGGCTCGCTGCCATTCGCGCCTCTCCAGCGCTCGCCGTGCCTCCGCGAGGGCGTCCTCTGGAACATCCGGACACGGGGCCTCGTCTAGTGGCTCGAGGCGCGGCGCGACGACGGGAGACTCCAGGCGTCCCGGCTCCGATGGGGCGCCGGACCACTCGAGGTCCGGGCTGTGGCCCAGGATCGCGTCGTTGAGGTGGGCCAGTGCCCGGCTGGGCTCGATGCCGAGCTGGTCGACGAGCGTCGCGCGCAGCGTGCGGAAGGCGGCGAGGGCGTCGGCCTGCCGATCGCTGCGGTAGAGCGCGAGCATCAGCTGTCCCCACAACCGCTCGCGCAGCGGGTGCTCGGCGGCGAGGTGGGCCAGCTCGCCGCACAGCTCCGCATGTGCGCCAAGGGCGAGGTCTGCCTCGATCCGGTCCTCCAAAACGCCCAGCCGCAGCTCGGTGAGCCGGGTTATCTCCGCCTGCGCGAACGGCTCATAGGTGAAGTCGGCGAGCGCATCACCTCGCCACAGGGCAAGCGCCTCCCGGAGCGTGGCCGCCGCCACTTCCGGGGCGCCCGCGAGCGCCCGCCGGCCCTCGCCGGCCAGCCGCTCCGCTCTCACAGCGTCGATGTGGTCGGCTTCGACCACCAGGACATATCCCGGCTCGCGCGTGAGGAGCGCGCTGCTGGGCGCGCGGCGGGGACGCCCTGGCTCGAGGGCGTCGCGGAGGTGGGAGACGTAGGTCTGGAGGAGGTTCTGCGCGCTGCCCGGCACCTCAGCGCCCCACAGCACCTCGAACAGCCGGTCGGTCGACACGACGCGGTTTGCGCTTACGAGCAGTGCCGCCAGCAGCAGCTTCCCCTTCCCGCCAGGCACGCCAATCGGGAGGCCGGCGCGAACGGCTTCGAGCGGGCCCAGCAGCCGGAACTCCAATCCGCGAGGGACCCCTCCAGTCATGTTCAAGTCCACGTCAAGTCGGGTGTCGGAACGTACCGCAACCCCAGCCGGGGAGCCACCAACCGACAGGAGGACCGATGGTCATCTCCAGCCCCTTTCCCGACGTGAGTATCCCCGACGAGTCACTGCCGACGTTCGTGCTCGCCGGCGCGTGGGAGCGCGGCGACAAGCCCGCGATCGTGGACGGACTTACGGGCCGCACGGTGTCCTATCGCCAGCTTGCCGAGGAGGTTCGCCGGGTGGGGTCCGGACTGCGGCTGAGAGGCGTCCGCCACGGCGACGTACTGGCCATGTGCTGCCCGAACTCGCCGGACTTCGCCGTCGCCTATTACGCCGCGCTGTCCGTGGGGGCTGTCGTGACGACGATCAACCCGATGGCGGTTCCTTCTGAGGTAGCCGCCCAGCTGGAGGACGCCGAGGCACGCTGGCTGGTCACGACGCCCGAGCTGCTCGAGAAGCTGCCGCTCGCGGTGGCCGTGTCCCGCGTCGAGGAGGTGTTCGTCTTCGGTGAGGCCGAGGACGCCACGCCGTTCGCGGCGCTCCGGTGCGACGAGCCTGTTGCGGGCGAGGTCGACGTGAGCCCCGACGACGTCGCGGTGCTGCCGTACTCGAGCGGGACGACCGGGCTTCCGAAGGGCGTCGTGCTCACGCATCGGTCGCTGGTCGCGAACCTCTGCGGCACCCGGGTCGTCCACCGGGTGGGGCCCGACGACGTGATCGTCGCGGTCCTTCCGCTGTTCCACATCTACGGCATGCAGGTCACGATGAACCTCGGCCTCGCCGCCGGCGCGACGCTCGTGACCATGCCGCGCTTCGACCTCGAGCTGTTCCTCCGGATCGTCGACGACTGGCATGTGACCCGCGCTGACCTGGTCCCCCCGATCGTGCTCGCCCTCGCGAAACACGCCGCAGTCGATGCCCACGACCTGTCCAGCTTGCGCGTCATCACGTCGGCGGCGGCACCGCTCGGAGAAGAGGTCGCCCGTATGTGCGCCGAGCGCCTCGATTGCCGAGTCAAGCAGGCCTACGGCATGACTGAACTCGGCGGCGGAACGCACTTCGCTCCGGACGACGGCGCCGGCAAGCCGGAGTCGATCGGCCTGCCGCTGCCGGGCGTCGAGTGCCGGGTCGTCGACTGCGCCAGCGGCGCCGACGTCGCCAGCGGGGACCTGGGGGAGCTCCTCGTGCGGGCGCCGGGAACGATGCGCGGCTACCTGCGCAACGACACCGCGACCGCCCGCACGCTCGACGGGGACGGCTGGCTGCGGACCGGCGACATCGTCCGCGCCGACGCCGACGGCTGGTTCTCCATCGTCGACCGCGTCAAGGAGCTCATCAAGTACAAGGGCTATCAGGTCGCGCCCGCCGAGCTCGAAGCTGTGCTGGTCAGCCACCCAAGCGTCGCCGACGCGGCCGTGGTCGCCAGCCCGGACGAGCAGGCCGGCGAGGTCCCCAAGGCCTTTGTCGTTCTGCAGGCGTCGGCATCCGAGGACGAGCTGGTCGAGTTCGTCGCCAGCCGGGTGGCCCCCTACAAGAAGGTGCGCCGGCTGGAGTTCATCGAGCAGATCCCGAAGTCGCCGTCAGGCAAGATCCTGCGCCGGCTTCTGCTCGAACGTGAGCGCGAGAGCCACGCCACCGCGCTCTCGGGGGTGCAGCGATGAGCGCCGAACTGGAGGGCTCGGTCGCGCTGGTGACCGGAGGCGGGCGCGGCCTGGGTCGGGTGATCGCGGAGGCTCTCGCCGGCGCCGGAGCGGCTGTGGGCATCATCGGCCGGTCCCCCGACGACCTCGCCGAGACGGTCCGCGCGGTCGAGAGGGCCGAAGGCGTGGCTGCAGCGGCCTGCGCCGATGTCACCGACGAGCCGTCGATCGCTGGGGCCGTCGACGAGCTGCGCCGGCGGC
>JBKGUS010000433.1:0-2768 GCA_046462295.1 Thermoleophilaceae bacterium
CGACACGCTCGTGCCGATCGCGTTCATGAAGCACGTGGAGCGCGCGCTGCCGGCCGCTCGCCACGTGGAGCTCGACTGCGGGCACGTGCCGCAGCTCGAGCGCCCGCGCGAGACGCACGCCGCGATGCTCGACTTCATGCGCGAGCGCTGACGCGGGGCTGGTACAAACTCCCTGTGATCTTCCCGCCCGGCCCCAAGCTGCCGCGCCTCCTGCAGGCGGCGCGGGTCACGGCCGGCCCGTACTCGTGGATGGAGAAGCGTCGGCAGCGCTACGGCGACGTCTTCTCGGCGCACTTCCCGTTCTTCGGGCGCGTCGTCTACGTAGCGGACCCGGCGCTCGTGAAGCAGGTGTTCAGCGGCGACCCGGCGGTGTTCCACGCGGGCGCCGCCAACGCCACGGCGCTGGGCGACGCGCTCGGCGAGCACTCGCTGCTGACGCTCGACGAGGGGCGCCACATGTCACAGCGGAAGCTGCTGCTGCCGCCGTTCCACGGGGAGGCGGTACGGCGCTACGCGGAGGTGATGGCTTCCGCCGCTGCGGACGAGGTCGCGCGCTGGCCGCTGCGCCGCTCGTTCGCGCTGCGCCCGCGTATGCAGGCGATCACGCTCGAGGTGATCCTGCGGGCGGTGTTCGGCGTCCGCGACGGCGAGCGCATGGACCGGTTCCGCGCGCGCATCCCGCGCCTCGGCGAGCTGTCGAGCCCGCTCGACTGGCTGCCCCTCATGCAGCGCGACCTGGGCGGCATCACCCCGGCCGCCCGCTTCCGCAAGGCGCTGGCGGCGGTGGACGAGCTGATCTACGCCGAGATCGCGGAGCGCCGGGCGCTTGACCCGGACGCCCAGGAGGAGCGCGACGACGTGCTGACATTGCTCCTGGGCGCCCGCCACGAGGACGGCTCGCCGATGACCGACGTCGAGCTGCGCGACGAGCTGATGACGTTGCTCACGGCCGGACACGAGACGACCGCGACAGGGCTCTCGTGGGCCTTCGAGCGGCTGCTGCGCAACCCGGGCGTGCTCGAGCGCCTGCTGGAGTCGCTCGATGACGACGAGTACCTCGATGCGGTTGTCAAGGAGACGCTGCGCGTGCGCCCGGTGGTGGTGGACGTGGCGCGGAAGCTCCAGCGCGACGTGGAGCTGGGCGGCTGGAAGCTGCCCGCCGGGACGCTGGTGCTGCCGGCGATCGCCGCGGTGCACGTGCGGCCCGACCTGTATGCCTCCCCGCAGGAGTTCCGTCCGGAGCGTTGGCTCGAGGGCTCGCCCGAGTCCTACGCCTGGATCCCGTTCGGCGGCGGGGTGCGGCGCTGCATCGGGGCGTCTTTCGCGCAGGTGGAGATGCGCGTGGTGTTGCGGGAGGTGCTGCGGCGGGTGCGGCTGCGCGCGCCCACGCAGCGTCCGGAGCGGCCCCAGGTCCGACACGTGACCGTGGTGCCCGCGCCCGGCTGCCGCGTGGTCGTCGAGGAGCGGCTAGAGCTCGTCCAGCCGCCTGCGGAAGGCTCCGGCGCCGACCACCTCGACCCCGCTCCGGCGCACACGGTCGGCTAGCTCGCCGTCGGAGGTGACCACGCGCAGCGGCTCCTGCGCGTCCGCCGCCAGCGCCGCGATGTCGTCGTCGGCCGCGTTGCGGCGGCGCCTCGACGCGAACACGACCTCGACCTCGCCCGTGTCCGGCAGCTCGAACGGGCGCCCGTCGAACACCACCGTCACGGGCTCCCCGAGCCGCTTCAGCTCCTCCACCAGCTCGCGCATGGCCCGCGGGCGGTTGCGCCACCAGCCGGTCGGCCGCGAGCCGATCACGTTCATCCCGTCGACGAGCCAGCGAGGCCCGAAGCGCTCGGCTCGTGCCCAGCCGCAAGCACTCGGCTCGTGCCCAGCCGCAAGCGCTCGGCTCGGCCGAGCGCGCGCGGATCCGCGTGCGGCGCGGATCCGTCTCGCGCAGGGTGGGGTATCAGTCGCCGCGCGGGTGAGGCGCTCGCTCTCCTCCCACAGGCGGCGGCGGGCGGCGGGGTCGCTCGCCTGCCCGTGCGGAACCGACTCGCGCGTGCCGTCGAAGAAGCGGCCGCTCACTCCGTCGAGCTCCGGGTCGGCCACCAGCCGGAGCACGGCCTCGGCCCCCTCCTCGACCGAGCTGCGCGGGCGGCCCAGGTTGTCGAGCACCATCTTGGTCTCCATCAGCGTGGCGGGGTGGAGCGCGTTCACGGTGATGTCGCGGCCCGCCAGGCGCTCGGCCAGCTCGACCGTGAACAGCACCTGCGCCAGCTTGCTCTTCGCGTACGCCTCGTAGCCCTCGTAGCCGCGCTCGAACATGAGGTCGTCCCAGTCGAGTGGCGCCTGGCCGAGGGACGAGACGTTCACGATCCGGGCCGGCTCGCGCATCCGCGGCAGCACCAGCTCGGTGAGCAGGAAGTGCGACAGGTGGTTCACCGCCAGCGTGAGCTCGTAGCCGTCGGCGCTCTCGCGCCGCGCGGGCTGGATCACGCCGGCGTTGTTGACGAGCGCGTCGAGCTCGCCGGCCTCGTCCGCGAGGCGCCGGACCTGCGCGAGGTCGGCCAGGTCGGCCACGAGACCCTCGGCGGCGCCCGTCTCTCCGGCGGCCGCGTCGACCTTCGCCAGCGCGCGGCCGTGCACGATCACGTGGGCGCCGCTCCGGGCGAGCTCGGCCGCGACGCGCCGGCCGAGGCCGTCGGTGGAGCCCGTGATCAGGATGCGCTGCTCGTCCAGCGGCCTCAACGGCGCCGCCTCATGATCAGGACGATGAACGCCACCAG
>JBKGUS010000434.1:0-3357 GCA_046462295.1 Thermoleophilaceae bacterium
GCAAAAGCAGCTCCTGGTCGCGGTCGCACTCGATGAAGTTCTGCGGCACCGCCGGCCTCCCGTGCTCGAGGGACACCGGCATCGTGAAAGCCCCCTCGGACGACAAACCCCCGAACTGCCGGGGGTTTGCGCGACAGCCTCAATCGCGGCGGTTTCGTGAGATCGGGGCGACTGGTTCAACTCCGCTCCCCTTGCGCGATCGTGGCGGCTTGCATCTGTACCCGCGTCTGAGATTCCTCGTAGAGCGCGTCGACCTCGGCCAGCGGGATCAGGTCGATGTGGCCGTACACCCGCAGCAGGTTCTCGACCGACTCTTCCGACCAGCCCATCTGAGCGGCGATGGCGCGCTTTGAGAGGCCCGCCTTGTAGAGCAGGTGCACGCCGTAATGCTTGGTCGCGAGGTAGAAGTCGAAGTCGACGCTGGCGGCCGCCTTGACCTGCCCCCAGTAGTTCGAGAGCGTCGGCTGCGAGAGCCGCTTGCCGGTCTTGGACCAGAACACGAGCCCCATCCGGTCGCTCCGGTCGGGCACGAGCGTGTCGAGCACCACCTCGGCGGGCGGCACGAGCGCGATCACCCGCTCCCGGTTGGACTTCGGCAGGTCGACACCACCCTTGTAGACCCGGCGCCGCACATGGACGCGGTGGGCGTCGAAGTCGATGTAGCTCACCCTCGGCTCGTGGGGCTGCACGGGCCGGTCGTGCCATTCGAGCGCGAACAGCTCGCTAGGGCGCATGCCCGCGTAGGCGGCGAAGATCACGAGCGCGCGCATCATCGTGCCGTAGTCGCCGAGCGCCGAGCAGGCCAGCAGAAGCCGGTCGAACTCGTCCTCGGTCGGCGGCGGGGTGTCCGCGCGGCCCCTCGACCGCTTGCCCAACCCTCGGAAGGGATTGCGGACAAGACGTTCCTGCTCGACGGCGGTGTTGAAGAGCGTGACCACGACCGGGACACAGCATGCGGGCACGCGCTCTGCCCAGTCGATCGCCTCGGGGCGGGTGATCGAGCCGAGCGGTCGATCCCCGAGGCGGCCTTGAATCGCCGTAGCCGCTGGCGCGACGCGTCGGCGCTCGAGGACTTCTGATCGCGCTCGATCCTCGCCTGGTACCAGTCGGCCCACTCCGCGCACGTCAGCTCGGCGCGCTCCTCCGCGGCCTCCCAGGGCCGCTCCGTCCGGGCCTTCGCGACCGCGTCGTCGCGCTCACGCTTGGTGGCGAATCGGCCGACCCAGTGGTAGCGGCCGTCGCCGAGGTACACACGGCCCACCCAGGTCTTACGCTTCCGAGCCATCAGGGGTTACCTCCCTGGTCATGGGGCGGGGCCGTGGTCGCGGTCGCCGCCCCGTTGGCTGAATCGGCGCCATTCTCCCACGGGCCCGTCGAGCCGCGCCATGTGCCCATACTCGGCGAGCCAGGGCTCGACCTCGGACACGCGGAATTTGACCCGCCCCATGATCTTCCAGGCGGGCATCCCCTCGGCCATCCGCAACTCAACCGATCGGACGCTGCAACCGAGGTACTCGGCGAGCGCCTGCCGGTCGAGCCACGGCTCCAGCGGGGCGACCTCGCCCGTCAGCGGCGCGATCATCGCGCCACCCCCACGAGGACGCGGAGTAGCTTCGGATCACACTTCCCCCAATGGGGATGCCGCCACAGCCACAGCGACACGGTTGGATTGCGGTGAGGACCCATTTCGCGGGCCCGATGATGCACGCCCCCCAGGACCGCCTGGCCGCGCGCCCGCCGCGACGGTTGGCCTACGTTCGGCTGCGTACGGCTGGGTGCGAGACAATGTCTCAATCGCTGTGTGAGATTGGTCACACAACGGTGCCACTTTTGGCGCTGGCAAGCGGCGGCCGTTCCGGCGGCGATTGCAAATGACGCAACGGGCCGCAGAGGCCCGCGTGAAACGCGTGAAACGACGAACGCCGCCCCCGAAAGGGACGGCGCGCGCCGGAAATGGAGCTTCTCACCGCGAAGCGCCACCAGCGTATGGGCCGGACCGGCGTAACCCGACGGTCAGGCCGCGACGGGCTGGCGCATCAACGCGTTCTGCAGCTCGTAATCACATTCCTTCGAGCAGCAGACGGAGCCGCGGCGCTTGCTGATCGGCAGCGCCGCGCTCGGTGATCGTAGGCGCCCGCTCGGCCTCCGGGCCGCCCTTCATCGCCCCCTTGCTGAGCGACCAGTCGCCCTCGCGTCGTCGCGCATCGCCGCGGCCGATCTCCCGCACTATCGACCGCCGGCACGGCCCGACCCGGTGCCCAAGGTCTCCCTGCTGCGCTCGGCCTCGGCGCTCGCCGCCTGGCGGGCCCGGCGGGCGCCGGGGCACACGGCTCGACCACCGCCCTGTCGATCGCGTTGCCGGCGTAGCGTAGAGCGCCTTTTTACGCAACGGCGGCCGGTGTCAGTTCGCGCCGCCCTCGGCGTTCGCGATCCTCGAACTCATGCCCCGATCCCTGAGCCCTCGCAGCGCGTGCACATCAGAGCAGGTCCCGCAGCCGCCTGGCTGCCACCCTCCCCTCGGTGATGTGGCGGTTCACGTTCGCGTGGGTTACTCCACGGATCGCCTTCCCACCGGGGCCGGTCCTTTCGAGCGGCTCCCAGCGACGACTGCGAGAGGCAATCGCGGCCGAACTCTGGACGTGGTCACCCCACTCGGCCGCCGGTCGAAGCCACGGAGTGCGCGCAGACACGGCCCCGCGGTGAGCGCCTCGCACAGGGGCGACGAACAGGCGTCTCGTAGAAGGGCGGGTCTGCGTGACCAGCAGCTCACGCCCGCTTGCCCCCCTCGAGCAGCCGGAGCCGCACCACGTTGCGGACGTTCTCGTCCTCCAGGTCGTGGCCCAGGTCGGTCAGGATCGCCCGGATCACCGCGGCGAGCTGTCGAGCCTGGGCCTCGGCCAGCCGCACCTCGCGCTCGCCCATTTCGGCGGCGATGCGGCGCAGCTTTTCGACCTGGTCGATCAGGACGCCCTGCGCGATCGCCGCGCTCTTGGCGTTCGTCGGCTTGCCCGCCTCGAGCTGGCGGTCGAACTCGGCCAGCGCCCGTTCCGCGGCGGCGAAGCTGGCGCGGGCCAGCTGTTCGATCTGCTCCGCCAAGCGCGGCGAGTCCAGCGGGCTGGTTTCCACCGGCGCCGCCTTCGCGGCCCGGTGCGCCCAGCAGCGGACCGTGCCGGCCGGCACGTCGAGCTCGCGCGCCACTTCGGCGGCTGACCAGCCCCGCTCAACCAGCCGCAAGGCCTGCTCGCGTTGCGTCGGTGTTGCAGCGCTCCGCTTCATCCCGATACATCCTGCACACCCGCCCGGCGGCAGCCCTCACCTAGCCCGATTCCGCTCCCAGAGCGGGATTGCGGGCTTCCC
>JBKGUS010000435.1:0-8673 GCA_046462295.1 Thermoleophilaceae bacterium
CCACCGGCTCGGACACCCGCCTCGAGAACGTGGGGGAGCAGGTGCAGTACCTGCGCACGGGGCCGGACCTGCCGCTGCTCATGGCCAAGCTCCGCGAGGAGCACGGCGTCCGCTCGATCCTGTGCGAGGGAGGGCCGACGCTCAACTCGTACCTGCTCGCCGCCGGCCTCGTCGATGAGCTCTTCCTCACCCTGAACCCGAAGCTGGCCGGCGGCGCATCGGCTCTCACGATCGTCGCCGGACGCGAGCTCGTGGAGCCCGCGGAGGTCGAGCCGGTGTCGGTCGCCGAGGGCGGCGGCGATCTCTTCACGCGCTGGCGCGTGGTGCAGAAACCCTTGCACTCGTAGGGTTTCCCGACGGCCATCCGCTACTAATGGGCCGCCCGATGGCGACCGTCAGTACACAGCCAGAGCGCCGCCGCGCGCCCCAGACCGGCGTGCCCGTCGTGGAGTTCCGCGACGTCACGAAGGTCTACGACGGCGGCTCGGTCGGCCTCGAGGGCGCCTCGATGCGCATCGGCCGCGGCGAGTTCGTCTTCCTCGTGGGGCCGACCGGCTGCGGCAAGTCCACCTGCATCCGGCTGCTCATGAAGGAGCTCGAGGCGACCAAGGGCGAGATCAGCATCGCCGGCCGCAAGCTCGGTGAGATCCCGCGCTCCCGCCTGCCCTACCTGCGCCGCAACATCGGCGTCGTGTTCCAGGACTACAAGCTCCTGCCCAACCGCACCGTCTACGACAACGTCGCCTACTCGCTCCAGGTGATCGGCGAGGCGCGCCAGGAGATCCGCCGCAAGGTGCCGGACATCCTGCGCCTGGTCGGGCTGTCCACCAAGCTCCACAACTTCCCCGACGAGCTGTCGGGCGGCGAGCAGCAGCGCGTCTCGATCGCCCGCGCGTTCGTGAACCACCCGCCGCTACTGCTGGCCGACGAGCCCACCGGCAACCTCGATCCCGAGACCTCCATCGGGATCATGCAGTTGATCTACCGCATCAACCGCACCGGCACGACAGTCGTCGTGGCGACCCACGACAAGGAGATGGTCGACAAGATGCGCCGCCGCGTGATCGAGCTGCGGGAGGGCCGCATCATCCGCGACGAGCTGTCGGGCCTGTACCGGCCGGACGAGTCGACCACCGAGTTCGCCATTCGCCTGCGCGGCGAGATGGGCGTGGGCTCGGAGGGGCACCCCAACTAGCCCATGCGCCTCGGTTTCTTCCTCCGGGAGGCCCTGCGCGGCCTTCGCCGCAGTTCGGCGCCGGCGCTCGCGGCGCTCCTCACCGTGCTGCTCACCGCGCTCGTGCTCGGCGTGTTCATCCCGATCGTGCAGGCCACCACCGGCACGGCCAACGAGGTGCGCGGCCGCGTGGTGCTCGACGTGTACGTCAGCGCGGACGCGAGCCCCAGCGATCGCAGCGAGGTTCAGAGCACGCTCGAGAGCACCGCCAACGTCAAGTCGGTCGACTACATCTCCAAGAGCGAGGCGCTCGAGGAGCTCGGCCGCAAGATCGAGACGGACGAGGCGATCGAGCTGCTCGGCACCAACCCCTTGCCGGACCTGTTCCGCGTCACGCCGGAGGACCCCGACCGCCTGGACGTGATCGAGGAGAGCCTGATGGCCGGCGGCCGGCCGGCACTGGCCGGCATCGACGACGTGAAGAACCGCGAGGGCGAGACGGACAAGATCCTCTCCGCGACGAGCCTCGTGAAGGTGATCGCCGCGGGGCTGGCGGCGCTGCTCGTGTTCGCCTCGATCGCCTTGGTCGCGAACACGATCCGCCTGTCGATCTTCGCGCGCCGGCGCGAGGTCGAGGTCATGAAGCTCGTGGGCGCCACGAACTGGTTCATCCGCTGGCCGTTCGTGATCGAGGGCGTGGTCGTCGGCTTCTTCGGCGGGCTGCTGGCGGTGCTGCTGCTGGCCATCGGGAAGCAGACCTTCATCGACCCGCTCTCGGACGACTTCGCCCTGCTCGCCGCACCGGACACGATCGACTTCCCGCTGCTGATCGCGCTCCTCATGGTCGCCTGCGTGGCCGTGTCGGCGCTGGGGAGCGGGCTCACGCTCCGCCGTTTCCTCAAGGTTTAGCCGGCCGTTACGACACCGCCACTACCCTCCAAACGGTGCGTACGGCAGGCATCGCGACGGTTTGCGCGCTCGGCGCGCTCCTGCTCGGGATCTTCCTGGGCGGCCATCCGGATCTGCTTCCCGGAGGGGTCCGGGACGCCTTCGTCGAGGAGGATCGCGCGCTGCGCGCCGAGATCATCGAGAAGATCGAGGAGAACTTCTACAAGCGCGTGGACGAGGAGCGGCTCGAAGACGCTTCGCTCAAGGGAATCGTCGACTCGCTCGACGACCCGTACTCGCATTACCTCACGCCGGACGAGGCGAAGTCGGTGCAGGAGTCGATCTCGGGCGAGTTCGAGGGCGTGGGCATGACCGTCGAGGAGGACCGGCGCGGGCTACGGGTCCTGACCGTGTTCGAGGGCTCGCCTGCCGAGGAGGCGGGGATCACCAAGGGGGATCTGATCCTGGCGGTCGACGGCCGCTCCATCGCCGGCGTCAACTCGGAGGTGGCGACCGGCCGGATCAAGGGCCCGGCGGGCAGCGAGGTGGAGCTCGAGGTCTTCAGCCCCGGCGCCGAGGACGCCCGCACCATGACGGTCGAGCGCGAGAAGATCGACGTGCCGGTCGCGGACAGCCGGATCGTCACGAGGGACGGCCACAGGATCGGCGTGGTCGAGCTGCTCGGCTTCAGCTCCGGCGCGCACGGCGCGCTGCGGCGCGAGATCGACGACGTGACCGAGCGTGGCGCCGACCGGGTCGTGCTCGACCTGCGCGGCAACGGCGGCGGCCTGCTGACCGAGGCCGTGCTGGTGTCGAGCGTCTTCATCGAGGACGGCGAGATCGTCTCGGTGCGGGGGCGGTCGCGGCCCGAGCGCGTGGAGGACGCCGAGGGCGAGGCCATCGACGAGGACATCCGCGTGGCCGTGCTCGTGGACGGCGGCAGCGCCAGCGCCTCCGAGATCGTGGCCGGCGCCCTGCGCGACCGCGGTCGCGCCACGCTCGTGGGCACCAACACGTTCGGGAAGGGGCTCGTGCAGGAGGTGGAGCCGCTCTCGAACGGCGGCTACCTCGACCTGACCGTCGCCAACTACTACCTGCCGGGCGGCAAGACCATCGCGGAGGGCGGCCTGAAGCCCCAGGTGAGGGCGAGGGACAACCCCGAGACGCAGCGCGACGAGGCGCTGCCGATCGCGCTCGACGTCCTGGTCGGACAGCGCCGGTGACGAGATCCGCCGCGCGGGGCGGGCGCGCGCAGCGCCGCCTCGACCAGCCGCTCGTGGCGGTCCTGGAGCGCCGCGGGCGCTTCCTGGTGGGCGAGCCGCTGTTCGGGCGCGGCCCGCGCACCGCCGTGGAGCGCGGCGGGGCGGACGAGGGCGACCTCGTGCTGGTCGGCGCCGGCAAGCGGGGCGCGCGCGTAGTGCGCAAGCTCGGCCGCCCGGACGTGGCCCGCGACGTGCTCGAGGGGCTGATGCTCGACCGCGGCCTCTACCGCTCGTACCCGCGCGCCGCGACGGCCGAGGCCGAGGGCGCAGCGGACGACGCGTACGCGGCCGGCGACCGCGTGGACCTCACCGCCCTGCCGACATTCACGATCGATCCCGACGACGCCAGGGACTTCGACGACGCCGTCTCCGCCCGCCGCGAGGACGGCCACGTGCGGGTGTGGGTCCACATCGCCGACGTGACCGCCTACGTCCGGCCGGGCGGCCCGCTCGAGCGCGAGGCCTTCAGGCGCGGCACCAGCGTGTACGTGCCCGGCGCGGTCGAGCCGATGCTGCCGGAGGTGCTCTCGAACCGCGCCTGCTCTCTCCGTCCGGGGGAGGACAGGCTCGCCGTGACCGTCGAGATGGAGGTGCACGGCACGGACGTGCGGAACGTCTCGTTCCACCGCTCGCGCGTGCGGAGCGACAGGCGCCTCACCTATGGCGAGGTCGACGAGGTGTTCGCCGGCCGCGCCCGCGCCGAGGAGCCGTGGGCGGCGCCGCTCGAGGCCGCCCGCGAGGTGGCGCGTGCGCTCCAGGAGCGGCGCGACTCGCTCGAGCTCGGCGCGCCCGAGCCGGCCTTCGAGTTCGACGCCGACGGCCGCGTGGCGGGGGTGCGGTACGAGGAGCAGACCGAGTCGCACCGGCTGATCGAGCAGCTGATGATCCTCGCCAACGAGCAGGTCGCCGGCTACCTGGCCGATGCCCGGCTGCCCACGCTCTACCGCGTGCACGAGCGGCCGGAGCCGCAGGCGGTGGTGCGCCTGGCGGATCAGCTGGCGAGCGTCGACGTGCCCACCCCGCCGCTGCCCAAGAACATGTCGCAACAGCAGGCGGCCGAGCTCGTGACCGAGATCTCCCGCATCGTCGCGCGCGAAGCGCACGGTCGCAGCGCGATCGGCACGCTCGTCCTGCGCGCGCTCAAGCAGGCCTACTACCTGCCGAAGAACCTCGGCCATGCCGGCCTCGGCAGCCCGCGCTACACGCATTTCACCTCGCCGATCCGGCGCTACCCCGATGTCGTGGCGCACCGCGCCCTGCTGCAGGGCCTCGGCATCGACCACACCGCGGCGCCCGCGCACGAGCTCGACGAGGCGGGCCTGGCCTCCTCGGCTGCCGAGCGCGAGGCGATGCAGGTCGAGCGCGCCGCCGACGACGTCTGCCTTGCCTTTCTTCTGCAGCGGCGCCTTGCGGACGCCGATCCGGTGGAGCCGCCGGCCTTCGAGGGCGAGGTGGTGGGCCTGATCGAGAAGGGGGCCTTCGTGCGCTTCGGCGACGAGGGCTTCGAGGGCATGCTGCCGAGCCGCCGCCTGCGGGGCTGGTGGACGCTGAACGAGCTCGGCACGGCGCTCGAGGAGGAGGGCTCGGGGCGGCGGCTGCGGCTCGGCGACCCCGTGAACGTGACCGTCGAAAGGGTCGAGACCGCCCGCGGCCGCGTGGATCTCTCGCCGGCCGCGGCATACTCGTAAGCGCATGGCGAAGAAGAAGAAGCGCAAGGCGGCGCCCGGCGACGTGGCGACCAACCGGCAGGCGGGCTTCCGCTTCAACCTGCTGGAGAAGCTCGAGGCCGGGATCGTGCTGCAGGGCTCGGAGGTGAAGTCGCTCCGCAACGGCGCGGTGCAGCTGAAGGACGCCTACGCGGAGGTGAAGGACGGCGAGGTCTGGCTGCGCAACATGCACATCGCGCCGTACGACCCTGCGCGCGAGAACCACGACCCCGAGCGGCCCCGCAAGCTGCTGTTGCACAAGCGCGAGATCGAGCGCCTGATCGGCAAGACGGCGGAGAAGGGCCTGACGATCGTGCCCACCCGGGTGTACTTCAGCGGGCCACGGGCGAAGGTCGAGCTGGCGGTCGCCAAGGGGAAGGACATGTACGACAAGCGGCGCGCGATCAAGGACCGGGACACGAAGCGCGAGGTCGAGCGGGCCCTCAGCGAGCGGATATGAGCCGGGGGCTCGCGCCCCCGGACCCCGCTGATGCCTGGCCGGCCGTTGTCCTACAACCCGCGGTCGGCGGCCCAGCGGCTGAGCTCGTGGCGGCTCGAGAGCTGCAGCTTCCGCAGCACAGACGACACGTGCGCCTCCACCGTCTTCGGCGAGATCTCCAGCCGCAGCGCGATCTCCTTGTACATGTAGCCGCGAGCGATGTGCTGGATCACCTCGCGCTCACGCGGTGTGAGCGCGTCCAGCTCGGTCTCGGGCTGGGGGGCGGGGCCGGCGAAGGCGTCGAGCACGAAGCCGGCGAGGCGCGGTGAGAAGACGGCGTCGCCGTCGTGTACGCGACGGACGGCGTCGGCCAGGTCCTCCGGGGCGATGTTCTTCGTCACGTAGCCGCGCGCGCCCGCGCGGATCACGGCGATCACGTCGTCGGGGGCGTCCGACACCGACAGCGCCAGGAAGCAGGGCCGCAGTCCCCGCTCGGCCGCGCGCCGGATCACCTCGACCCCGCCGCCGTCGGGCATGTGCACGTCGAGGAGGACCACCTCGGGGCCGTGCTCGGCGATCGCCTCGACGGCCTCGTCCACGGCCCCCGCCTCACCGGCGATCTCGAGCAGCGGCTCCAGCTCGGCGCGAACACCGGAGCGGAACAGCCTGTGGTCGTCAACGATCAGCACGCGCGGGGAGCTCAAGCTCCACCTCCGTTCCCGTCTCCGGGTCGCTCACGATCCGCGCGCGCCCGCCGTGCCGCTCCATGCGGCCCATGATCGACTCGCGCACGCCGCGCCGGTCCGGCGGCAGGTGGGCCGGGTCGAAGCCGGGGCCGCGGTCGCGCACGTACACGTGCACCGTGTCGCTGTTCGACTCGGCGTACACGTCGACCGGGGAGCCTGCCCCGAACTTGGCCGCGTTCGTCATCGCCTCGCGGGCGGCCGCCACCAGCGCCTCGAGGCTCGAGTCGAGCTCCCGCTCGCCGACCACGACCACCTCCACCGGCACGCCGTGGCGCTCCTCGACCTCGGCGGCGGCCGCCTCGAGCGCCGGGGCCAGCGACGCCGCCTCGCCGGGCGCCGGCCGCTCCGCGAGCCAGGCGCGCAGCTCGCGCTCCTGGCGACGGGCGAGCGCGGCCACCTCCTGCGGATCCGTCGAGCGGCGCTGCACCAGGGCCAGCGTCTGCAGCACCGAGTCGTGCAGGTGGGCAGCCAGCTCGGCCCGCTCCTGCGAGCGGATGCGCTGGGCGCGCTCCTCGGTGAGCGAGCGCACGAGCCGCACGATCCACGGGGCGAAGATGGCGCCGAGCACGACCACGACGGCGATCACGGCCAGGATCACGTCGCGCGCGGCGCTGAGCGCGCCGCTCGCCTGCAGGAAGACGAAGCCCGCCGCGATCACGAGCGCGATCCCCACGCCGGTGCGAGACATGGCCGCCGCGGCCCGTCGAGCGCTTTGCGCCGCGGCCGGCCGGTCCTCCGTCTCGCCGCGGACGAGCGGCGCTGTCGCGGGCTCCTCGGGCGCGGGCGCCGCGGTGGCGGAGCCGCGCCAGATCAGCGCGCCCCCGCTGGCGATGAGGACGAGCGGCCAGACGACCGCGTCCGAGAACCAGATCCCGAGCTCGCGGAACCCGAGCAGGACGCTCATCAGCAGGAGCCCCGTGCCGGCCGCCACCTCGATGGCCCCGCGCCCGGCGGGCAGGCGCCGCCGCCGCTGCGCCTCGCCGGCCGGGATGACGAGCCAGAGGAGGGCGTACAGGAAGATGCCGAACCCGCCGGCGGCGGCCGCGACCACGAACACCAGCCGCACGAGGGCGCGGTCGACCCCGTAGCGGCGGGCGATCCCGGCGCAGACGCCGCCCAGCCAGCCGGCGGCACGGTCGCGTCTCATGCGGCTCTCATTGTGTACGGCTGAGACCGTTCGCGAGCAGGATCGCCCCCGTCACCGCGCAGGCGATCGGGGCGAAGAGGCCGAAGCCGAGGTCGATCAGCCCGAGGGCGTCGAGCAGGAGCACGGCACCGAGCGCGAGCAGGGCGAGGCCGGCGACGAGGGCGGGTATGTCCGGCCTAGCCGCTCGCACGCTCTCCCGTGCCCTCGCAGGCGGCATTGCCGTCTTGGGGAGGCTCGAAGCGCTCTTCGTCGAACGGTCCGAAGTCGCGGTCGCCGAAGTCGAAGTCGCCCTCCAGGTCGGTCACGCGGACCTGCCCGAGGCCGACATCTGCGTCGAGCAACAGCCGGGTCACGGCCGGGGCCGCGTCCGGGTTGTCCTCGAAGTCGACGTCGATGCCGCCGTTGTCACGGCCGAACATCCTGACGTTGCCGATGCCGACGTCTGCGTTCGTCGCCACGCACACGTCCTCGGGCACGATCACCATCGCCTCGCCGACGCCCACGTCCATCTCGAGCGGCACGTCCCCCGCCGGGAGGTCGGTCTCGCGCAGGTCGACGACGAGGTCGCCCACACCGAGCTCGTAGCGGTCGCGCAGGTCGATCGTCGAGGCTGGGCGGTACTCGCGCTCGCCGACGCCGCCGTCGAGGTCGATGCCGGCCGCGGCGACGACGCCGGCGGCCAGTGCCAGCGCCAGAGCGGGCAGGACGAGCCAGCGGATCGGCTTCATGAAGGCGCCGGCCAGAACGGCCGCGCCGGCGGCGAGGACGAGGGCCGGCACGAGCCAGTCAGGGCCGGCCGCGGCCGCGAAGGCGCCGCCGAAGAACAGGATGCAGCAGAGGATGAGGACTCCGATGCCGAGCAGTGCGCGTCGTGCAACGTCCCCGGCATCGCCGCTCGGTCCCTCGCCGGAGACGAGCCACCAGACGAGAACGCCGGTGCCGACGAGAAGAGCGAGCGGGATCCCAATGCCTGCCAGGAGAAGCCCGCCGCCGAGAAGAAAGGGCCAGGCCACCAGGAGAAGGGCGCCGACCGCCACGATCACGAGAACGCGGTTGCGTCCCTCGCCGGACGGTGCGACGGCAGCACCGCCCTCGTCGCTCGGCATGAGGAGGAGGGCGGCGAGGTAGAGCAGAACGCCGGCGCCGCCGACGAAGGCGAGCGCGACGGCGGCGATGCGGGTGAAGACCGGGTCGATGTCGAAGTAGCGGGCGAAGCCGCCGCAGACCCCGCCGATGACGCGGTCGTCGCGCGAGCGGGTAAGGCGTCGCCGCGGCGGCCGCCCGGCCGCAGGTCCCGCGCCGGGCACCTCC
>JBKGUS010000436.1:0-6358 GCA_046462295.1 Thermoleophilaceae bacterium
AGCTCGAGGAGGAGCGGCCATGAGGCGCAGCGGGATCAAGGGCCGG
Source organism: Thermoleophilaceae bacterium (assembly GCA_046462295.1). GTDB lineage: Bacteria > Actinomycetota > Thermoleophilia > Solirubrobacterales > Thermoleophilaceae > JACVRW01. The sequence goes on from JBKGUS010000436.1 coordinate 47, forward strand.
CTGCGTGACGAGCTGCACGCCGCGCGGCCGCCCCGTGCCGCGGAGGCGGAGCGGCGCGCTCGGCGTGCGCAGCGCGCACGACCTCCCAAGCGCGCCGCTCCGCCTCCGCGGCCCGGGGCGGCCGCGCGGCGTGCAGCTCGTCACGCAGCCGGCCCTTGATCCCGCTGCGCCTCATGGCCGCTCCTCCTCGAGCTCCACGGCCAGCCGGTCGAGCGCCCGCCGGAGCCGCGAGTTCACCGTCCCGCGCGGGAGGTCGAGCATGTCCGCGATCTCACCCGGCGTGTACTCGAGCAGGTGCCGCAGCACCACGGCGGCGCGCTGGTCTGCGTCGAGCACGGCCAGCGCCGCCACGATCTCCTCGGACCACCCCTCCGGGCGCGCCTCGGGAGCCTCGCTCTCCACGGGCTCCGCCACCTCCCGCCGGAACGTCCGCGCGCGCGACCAGTCGATCGCCCGGTTCACCACGATCCGGTGGAGCCAGGGGCCGAACGGCCTGCGCCGGTCGAAGCGGTGGAGCGCACGGATGGCGGAGAGGAACGCCTCCTGCGCGATGTCCTCCGCGGCCGCCGCGTCGTGGACGATGAGGAACGCGGCGCGATGCGCCGCGCCCCAGTGCACCCGGAAGAGCGCCTCCATCGCCTCGTCCGACCCCGCCTGGGCCGCCCTGATCCAGGCCCGCTCGCGCCGGCGCGAGGGCCGCTCGCGGCTCGCCGGTCCGGGCCGCGGCGTCACCACGTCGATTGCCGATGTACGTGCCAGGGCAGCCACAATCCTCTCGCCAAAGACCCCTACGGGCAACGGGGCGCGAGAGGTCCCGGCTCGGCTACGAGCTGACGGCGGGCTTGAGGCCGTGCTCTGGCACACTGCCAGTTATGGCCGCTCCACCCCCGGAGCGAACCCGCCCCTCGTCCGCCACCCGGACGGCGCCGGACCGGAACACCCGGATCCTCTGGTTCAACGTGCTGTTCTTCGGGACGCTCGCCTGGCTCAGCTCGGCGTCCCGGGCCGCCGACGCCGGCGACTGGTGGCACCGCATCGGCCAGATCCCGCTGGTGCTCGCGGGTCTTGTCCTGTACTGGATCGCCTGGTGGCATCTCGACAAGGGCCGCGACCGGCAGGCCCTCTCCGTCGCCGGCCCGGCCACGGTGATCCTGTCGGTCTGGATCACGAGCGTGCACGGCGCGGCGCTCTAGGTGTAGGGCCCGGCCGCTAGCGCTGCCTCGGCCTCGGCCAGCTCGTCAAGCGTGTCGACGCTGCGGAGGAGCGCGGGCGGGAGCGCCACGCGCGCGGGATGGAGCGATTCGACCGTGCGCGTGAGCGGAGCGCCCTCCGGGGCCTCCCTCAGGACCTCGAGGGCTGCCGGGGCGTACAGGCCCAGGGCGGGCCGCAGTATGCCGGCCCCGGTGGCCACCACGGCCGGCGTCGACCCCGTTGCGCTCAGCAGCGTGCGACAGGCATCGGCGGTCACGAAAGGCATGTCGGCGGCGCACACGAGCACAGGCGCACGCGCGGTCTCGAGTGCGTGGACAATGCCGGCGACGGGGTGGTGCGGCTCGTCCGGCTCCTCCCAGCGCTCGGTCCCGGGCAGCTCCGGGAGCTGCGTCGAGCGCTTGCAGACCACCGCCACGCGCTCGCACACGCCGGCCAGGGCCTCGACCGGATACGACGCCAGCGGCCGCCCGCCGAGGAGCGCGGCCGGCTCCGGACACTTGGCCGGCCGGTCGTTCGCCCCGCCCGCGAGGAGCACGCCGATCACCGCCGCCAGGCTACCGGCGGCCGGCCCCGTCAGGCCGGGCCGCTCCGGAAGCTTCCGCGGAAGGAGCGGCTCATTCGGCAGCTGTCGATCGCGCGGCCGCCGCGGAACACCACCGCCCTCACCCGCCAGGCGCCCCTGACTCGCGTCCCACCGAAGAAGCGCAGCGCGAGGCGGAAGCGGGACCGGACCGTCACGCGGTCGCTCGGGATCCGGAAGTTCGCGCGCCCTGCCACCCGCAGCCGGCCGCGCTCGGTGAGCGGGTAGCCCCGGAACGTCCGGCCGGATGTGAGCGCGCCGCCCGCGCGGCAGGGCGCGCGGTAGCGGATCGCGCCCCGGAGCAGCTCGCGGCCCGGCGCCAGAGCCCTCAGCCGGGCCGTGACTCCCCGCCCCCGCGCCCGGTACGTTCCGGTGGCCATGAGCGCGTCGCGCCAGGGCGCGCCCGCGGTGCCGTCCCGGTGGACCGTGAAGGCGACCGGGCCGCTCGAGCAGTCGAAGCGCCGCGAGCGGAACGTCGCCTCGATGGTGCCAGTGGCGGTGTCTCCGGCGGCGTCGAAGCCGCCGGAGAACGAGAGCCGCGCGCGCCCGCGGACGCGCCCGTACCGGCCGGGCCAGGCCGGCGACCGGTGGGAGAAGGCGCCCGCGGCGTCGATCCCGACCGGCCGCTCGCGCGGATGGAGCAGGCCCTGGATGCGCCGCCTGCCGTCGGTGCAGCGCGTCTGGACCTGGAACGTGTAGCGCTCCAAGCGGGTGCCGTCCGCGCGCACGGTCAGGTAGATGAGCTGACCGGTGGCGCTGCGCCCGTCGTAGCGCTCGCCGGGACGCGGGCCCGCAAGGGCGGGCGTCGCGAGGAGCAGCACGGCCGCCAGCGCGGCGGCCCCCGCCAAGCACGCCGGCCGGGCGCTGCTCGCCATGACCTGGTCCTACCCCCGTGTGCCCGCGGATATGCTCGCCCCGGGCTAGTCCGCCAGCGCCTCCACCCTCCACTCGCCCCCCTCGCGGCGCAGCTCCACCACGCTCGGCACCTCGGCCTGGCCGGCAGCCCGGGTCGTGACCTCCACGCGGGCGACCTCCGCCTGGATGTGCATCGACTCCATCTCGATCCGCGGCCGGGAGATGCCCTCGGCCGCCGAGCGGGTCAGGCGCTCGCAGTCCTCGCCACCGGCGCGCTGTCGCGCGGCCGCCGTGAAGAGCTCCTCGCATACCGTTCCGAAGTCCCTGGCGGCCGTCGCGCGCTCGAGCCGATCGACCACGGCGGCGACGTCTCGCGCGGCGCCGCGGGCGGGCACCGCCTCCTCGTCTGCACCCAAGCACCCGGTTAGAAATGCCGCGACGGCCATAATGGAGACATGGAGGGATCCGCACAGGAGTCCGTGGGCACGCAGTCGAGCTGGCTGCGGTGCTATCGCTGTTGGTCTCAGAACCTCGAGGTGCAGCTTCACTACGAGGGCATCTTGAAGGTCGACGCCGACACGGGCGAGGCAGTCGAGCCGGTCGAGGAGGTGCAGGAGGCGGTCGTGCAGTGCCTCGACTGCCTGCACGACCAGCCGCACCTCGCCCTGACGTTCTACGAGGAGGACGGCCGCCGCATCTCGCGCATCGAGCCGGTCGAGGACCGCTGGGAGCGGATGGTCACCGGCACGCCGTGGGTCGCCTCCTGCACGGTCACGGTCGACGGGGACCAGGTGGAGTCGTGCTCGGGCCCCGAGGCGGCCGAGTCGCTCGCGTTCGCGGCCTTCGGCGACTACGGAACGCGGGAGTTCTTCACCCACGTGCGGTTCCACAAGCACGACGAGGACCGCATCGTCATCCACATGCTGGTCGAGCTCTACGCCCGCTCGTCCGACGAGGCGACCGACGTCATGGAGAACGCCGCGCGCGGCAACCTGACGATCACCTCACTGGCCGAGGAGTCACGGCCGCCGGCCTCCAGCGCCGACGACGAAGTGCATTGATGCGAGCCGGGGGCTCACGCCCCCGAGGCCCGAAGCGGACGGCTCGGCCGGCCGCGCAGGGTAAGGGGTCAGCCGCCGGTGCCTGGCCGGCCCCGGCCCACGGCGACAACGCCGCGCTCCGCCAGCGCGGCGATCTCCTCCTCCGTGCGCCCCAGCTCGCCCAGTACCTCGGCGGTGTGCTCGCCGAGCAGCGGCGGCGGCGTCGCGGACGACGGCTCGGTGGCCCCCCAGATCGGCGAGGCCACCAGCTCGAGCGGCCCGGCGCTCGGATGGTCCACCTCGAGCGTCGCCGGGCGGCCGGCGCGGGCCGCGGCGGAAAGGGCGTCGGGGACCGTCCGCACCTCGCCCACCGGCACGCCCGCGGCGTCGAGCGCCTCCACCCATTCGTCCGCGGGCCGTTCGCGCAGCCGTTCCTGGAGCAGCGGGATCAGCTCGCGGCGGTTCTCGACGCGCCCGGCGTTGGTGGCGAAGCGTTCGTCCGCGCCGAGGTCGTCCAGCCCCAGCACGCTGCAGAGCGCCCGGAACAGGCCGTCGTTGGCGGCCGCGATCGCTATCCGGGCCGTGGCCGTCTCGAAGTCCTGGTAGGGGACGATATTCGGGTGCGCGTTGCCGTGGCGCTCGGGCTCCCGACCCGTGACGAGCGCGTTCTGGGCCACGTTGACGAGCCCGGCGAGCCCGCTGTCGAGCAAGGGCACCTCGATGCGGGCGCCCTCGCCGCCGTGCAGCCCCGCCAGGATCGCGGCAGCGGCGTGCAGCCCGGCGAGCACGTCGACCAGCGCCACGCCGACCTTGTACGGCGGGCCGTCCTCGGCGCCGGTTATGGACATGAGGCCCGTCTCTGCCTGGGCGACGAAGTCGTAGCCGGGCCGCCCCGGCGGCTCGCGTCGCGAGCCGAAGCCGGTGATCGAGCAGTACACGACGCGCGGATTGCGCTCGCGCACCTGCTCGTAGCCGACTCCCAGCCGGTCGGCGCCGCCGACCTTGAAGTTCTCGATCACGGCCGCCGCACCGGCGCACAGCTCGAGCGCGAGCGCCCTGCCCTCGTCCTGTGACAGGTCGATCGCGCAGGAGCGCTTGCCGCGGTTGACGGAGAGGTAGTACGCGGCCTCACCGCCGGCAAAGGGCGGCCCCCAGGTGCGCGTCTCGTCGCCGCCCCGGGGGCGCTCGACCTTGATCACGTCGGCGCCGAGGTCGGCGAGGACCATCGTGCAGTAGGGGCCCGCGAGGACGCGCGAGAGGTCGACGATGCGGACGCCTGAGAGGGGGAGGGCCATCGGCTGGGAGCCTACGCGGAGGGGACGAGCGCATGAAGGCGAGTGACTTCCTTCGACCTGAGCGCTGGAAGGGAGGGGGACTACGATGGGCGCGATGCCCGCGACGCAGCATATGACCGCGCAGCAGTACCTCGACCTGCCCGAGCCGCTCCAGCGGCCGAACACGGAGCTCGTCGAGGGTGAGATCGTCGTGAACGAGCCGACGCCGCTGCATCAGGACGTCAAGCTCGAGCTGATCTACGCGCTTCGCAATTGGTCCAAGCACGAGTCGGGCCGGGGCCGCACCTGGCTGCCCCTCGACGTGCTCATCGACGAGCGGAACGTCTTCGCGCCCGACATCCTGTGGTACGCGGAGGGCGCCGGGCCGGACCGCCACGCCAGCCCTCCCTCGCCGCTGCCGCACCTCGCCGTGGAAGTCCGCTCGCCGTCCACCTGGCGCTACGACATCGGCGCGAAGAAGGCGGCCTACGAGCGGGCCGGCCTGCGCGAGTTGTGGCTGGTCGACACGGCCGCGAGCGAGGTGCTTGTGTTCCGGCGCTCGGCGCCCGGCGCGGCCGGGTTCGACATGGCGCTCGAGCTGGAGCGCGACAACACCCTCACCTCGCCTCAGCTCGACGGCTTCGAGCTTCCGCTGGCCGAGCTGTTCCCGGAATGAGCCGCGCCCCGACCGCGGTGAACGGCGCGGCCCTCGCGGTCGCGGCGCTCGAGCGGGCCGGCGTCGAGGTCGCGTTCGGTCTCCCCGGCGTGCACAACCTTGCGCTGTGGCGGGCGCTCGGGGAGTCGCCGATCCGGCTGGTCGGCGTTCGCCACGAGCAGACGGCGGCCTACGCGGCGGACGGCTACGCGCGCACCACCGGGCGGCTGGGCGTGGCGCTCACCACCACCGGCCCTGGCGCCGCCAACACGCTCGCGGCGGTCGGCGAGGCGTGGGCGTCGCGGCAGCCGATCCTGGTCATCGCCACGGACATCCCCGCCCGCCTGCGCCGTCCCGGCGTGTGGCGCGGGGTGCTGCACGAGGGAACCGACCAGGCGGGGATGTTCGCGCCGGTCGTGAAGCGGACGATCCGCGTGACCGAGGCGGTCGAGCTTGGGCGGGCGGTCATCGAGGCGGTGACGGAGGCGCTCGCCCCGCCGCAGCGGCCGGTCTATCTCGAGGTGCCGACCGACCTGCTGGGAGCCGAGGTCGGCGCTGAAGCGGAGGCCGTCCCCACGCCCGGCCGAGCCGCCCCGCTCCAGCCCGACAACGAGCACCTCGAGCGCGCGGCGACCCTGCTCGAGCGCTCGCGGCGCCCCCTCATCTGGGCCGGCGGCGGCGCCCTCCAGGCCGGCG
>JBKGUS010000437.1:0-6352 GCA_046462295.1 Thermoleophilaceae bacterium
CGATGATCGAGGGCGAGGCGGCGATCGAGCACCTTCGCGAGGCGCTCGCGCATGTCACCGAGCCGCGTCTTCGCGGACCGATCACCGAGCTGCTCGCTCGCAGGCTGTTCTTCTCGGGCAGGGCGGAGGAGGCGGTCGCGGTCGCCCAGCGAGAGATCGAGGACCTCGGCGAGGCGGACCCCGAGTGGCGCAGGCGCCTGCAGGCGATCGTCCTCTTCGCGGGGACGATGGAGCCCTCGTTCGCCTCGATCGGGGAGGAGCTGGAGGGGCGTCTGCGCGTCGCCGGCGAGGAGGCCGATGCGACGAGCTTGGGGGAGCGAGCGCTCCTCGGCCTCCTCGCCTTCCGCCGGGCGCGCTCCGGCGCCCCGGCGAGCGAGGCGACGGCGCTCGCGCGCCGGGCGCTCGAGGGCGATCTGCTGCTCCGGCGGGACAACGGGGGCGCCGGCTTCCTCCCCGCCGTGCTCGTGCTCGCGCTCGCGGACTCCGAGCTGGCGCTCGCCACCTACACCGCGGCGCGCGACTTCGCCCGCAAGCAGGGGGACGGCTTCGGCCTGACCTGCAACCAGGTCCACAGCGGGCACGCGCACCTGCTGCGGGGCGAGCTCGCAAAGGCGGTGGAGGCGAGCGCGGAGGGCCTCGAGATCGGTTTGAACTACGGGGCGGCGAGCGCCCCCGCGTGGGGGACGGCGTTCCTGGCGGACGCGCTGATGGAGGGCGGCGACCTCGACGGCGCCCGGCGAGCGCTGGCCCGCGCGACGACCGACGAGCAGGTGCCCGCCAGCGCGCACTGGGATCGGTTCCTCGACACGCGCAGCCGCCTGCGGATCGCGAGCGGCGACCTCCGCGGCGGCCTCGCGGAGACGCTCGCCCTGGGGCGGCGGTATGCGGCCGTCGGGGGGCGCAACCCGGCGTTCATCCCCTGGCGCTCGCGCGCCGCCCTCTGCCTCCTCCGCCTCGAGGAGGAGCCCGAGCGCGCCCGCGAGCTCGCCGCCGAGGAGGTCGCCCACGCGCGCGCCTGGGGCGCGCCCCGGGCGCTCGGGATGGCGCTTCAGGCCCAGGGGCTGGTGCTCGGCGGCGGGGAGGGGCTCGCGCTGCTGCGCGAGGCGGTCGAGGTCCTGGACGGCTCTCTGGCCCGCCTCGAGCACGCCCGGGCGCTCGGGGAGTACGGGGCGGCGCTGCGCCGCGCGGGCCGGCGCGGGGGGGCCCGCGAGCCGCTCGAGGCGGCGATCGAGCTGGCCCGGGCCTGCGGCGCGACGCCGATCGCCGAGCGCGCCCACTCCGAGCTGCGCCTCACCGGCGCCCGGCCCCGCAGCCTCGTCTTCACCGGCGTCGAGTCGCTCACCCCGCGCGAGCGCCAGGTCGCCGAACTCGCCGCGGCGGGCCGGGCCAACCCGGAGATCGCCCAGGAGCTGTTCGTCACCCGGAAGACGGTCGAGCACCACCTCGGGTCCATCTACCGCAAGCTGGACCTCGAATCGCGCGAGGGGCTCGCGGGGGCGCTGGCGGTCGAGCAGTAGCGGGGGAGAAAAGACTAGGGAGGCCTCCCCGATGCGAAGCGGGGCGAGAGCGAGGACGATCGGGCCTGAGCGACACGACCTGCGCCGCATGGGCGATAGGAGGAAAAGAGATGGCTGATGAGACGACCGCCGCCCCCCAGGGGTTCACCTCGCTCGAGGTCGCCGAGGCGCTCGCCCCCACCTGGCATAGCCGCCGCGAGCAGATCGAGGCGGTCGGCACGCCGCTTCGCGAGCTCATGGTGCGTGAGCTCGACCCCCAGCCATCTGACACAGTGCTCGAGCTCGCCGCCGGGACCGGCGAGACCGGGTTCGATGCCGCCGAGCGTCTCGGCGAAGGTGGCCGCCTGATCTCGAGCGACTTCTCGCGGGGAATGGTGGATGGCGCGCGGAGGCGCGGGGAGGAGCGGGGCGTCGGATGTGCCGAGTACCGGGTGATCGACGCGGAGCGGATCGAGCTCGCCGACGACTCGGTCGACGGCGCCATCTGCCGCTTCGGCTACATGCTGATGGAGGACCCGGCCGCCGCTCTGTCCGAGACGCGGCGCGTCCTGCGAGCCGGCGGCCGGCTGGTGCTCTCCGTCTGGGGCCCGCCCGACCGAAACCCGTTCTTCATGATCCCGGCGATGAGCCTGGTGCGGCGCGGCCACCTCCCGCCGCCCGAGCCACCGCCGGCGCCGGGGCTCTTTTCGATGGCGGACCCCGAGCGCACGGCCGCCCTGCTGCGGGACGCCGGGTTCGAGGAGGCCCGGACGGAGGAGCTCACGCTCACGTTCCCGCCGCCGAGCGCCGAGGCGTTCGTCGAGTTCATGGCCGACACCGCCGGCCCGATCGCGATGGCGCTGCGCGGCCTCTCCGAGCCGGATCGGGCCGAGGTCGTCGCCGATGTCGAGGACTCGCTCGCGCCCTTCGCCGCGGACGGCGGCTACCGGCTGCCGAGCCTGGCGCTCGTCACCGTGGCACGGTGAGGGGAGGCGCTCGCGGATGCTTGCCCGTTTCGAGCTGCCGAGGAGGCGACGGCCTTGCGGTGGAGGGCCGCGGCCGGTGAGCACGATGCGCGAGACCGATGCGGCCCCGACGACCGACGCTCACCTACGCGAACGTGATGTCGACGATCGCCGTCTTCGGGGTGCTCGCCGGCGGCGGCGCCTACGCCGCCTCGAAGATCGGTCCCAAGGAGATCGCCAAGAACGCGGTTCGCGCCAAGCACATCAAGAAGAAACAGGTCAGGGCCAAGCACATCAAGCCGGGCCACGTGCGTAGTAAGCACATCCGCGACGGCTCACTGACCGGCGAGGACATCGCCGATGACTCGCTGACCGGCGCCGACATCCGGGACAGCTCGATCGCGCTCGGCGAGCTGGGTGCCAACTCGGTCAACTCAGCGAAGATCGTCGACGGGCAGGTCGCACCGCCGACCTGGCCGACCTCGGGGTCACCGGCGCTAAGCTCGCCGACAACGCCGTCAACTCGGCCAAGGTCGTCGACGACTCGCTCACCGGCGATGACATCGACGGGCTGACGCTCGACTCGAGCAACACCGCGGCAGGGCAAGAAGCTCTCTCCAACAACACCACGGGGTCCAACAACACCGCGGCAGGGCGGTTAGCTCTCATCAACAACACCACGGGGTTCCAGAACACCGCGGCAGGGCTATCAGCGCTCTTCAACAACACCACGGGGGACCGGAACACCGCGGTGGGGCGAGCAGCTCTCTTCAACAACACCACGGGGTTCCAGAACACCGCGGTTGGTGCTCGGTCCCTGCTCAGACGTGATCAAGGATTCCAGAACACGGCCGTGGGCTTCGAGGCCCTGCTCAACATGTCGGCGGGCAGCGCGAACACGGCCGTGGGTCCTCTAGCGGGAGTGAACGTCCAGACGGGCTCGAACAACATCTTCCTTGGCGTCGGTGCCTCCGGCGCCTCGACTGATACCGGCACGATCCGCATCGGTGGCGGCAACAAGCAGAACCGAACGTTCATCGAGGGGATCACCAACGCCTCCGGCACCTTCCCCACGCAGGTCTGCATCAATTCCTCCGACCAGCTGGGCCCGTGCTAGACCTCCTCGGCGCGGTTCAAGCAGGACATCGAGCCCTTGGGTGATCTTCGCGAGGCGCTTGAGAGACTACTGACCTGCACCCCGCTGCCGTGCTCGCCGACCGACCGGCCCGGGAGCGGCTCGCGCAGCTCGACTCGGCGACGCGGCCCGAGCCGGTGCTCATGCTCCTGGCCGAGGTGAGCGGTTAGGTGCAAGCCGCGCTGCCGCTCGACGGCGGACCTGCGATCGCCAACCCGTTTCGGCGAACCGCCGACCATTGAACTGCTCGTACCTTGCCGACCGGCAGGCTCGAATACCGCCAGACGACGCTCGGTCTCGGAACAAAGGAGAAGCCAGCCGGGTCGAGGTCCGGGCTTGTGCAAAGGACGAGGAGCAGGCGTCCGAAGTCCTACCGACCCGTCTCGCGGAATTCGCGCGAAGCGACACTGAAGCGGGTCGGCTCCACTCGCGTGAAGGCGGCTCTTCGGTGTGGAGGTGCGAGAGTGCCGTGATGCCCGATTGGACGAAGAAGAACTTCGGCGATCTTCGCGATGTGAGCCCGCATGATGCTCAGGTGCAGTGGCGGTTCGCGCGCGAGGCTTTGCGATCACCGGAGCTTGGCGTGAGCCGCTTTACCTACGAGCCGGGCGCGCGCATGCCTTGGGGGCACCGGCATCGCGTGCAAGAGGAGGCCTATGTCGTGGTCGCCGGATCCGGTCGTGCCAAGCTTGATGACGAGATCGTCGAGCTCTCCGTGTGGGACGTGCTGCGCGTCGCTCCTGCCGTAGTCCGCTCGTTCGAGGCCGGTCCCGAGGGCCTTGACATGATCTGCATCGGTGGTCGGAAGCCCAAGGGCGGTGACTCGGAGCGGTTTGAGGACTTCTGGCCTTGATCGGCTCGACCTCATTGCGACGAGGCTGAATGGGTCGAGCGCCCAGGACGTGGAGGGCGTCTCGAGTGCTAGCGGCTCAGTCGAGTCACTCGCGCAGAGCGGCAGCCCTCGCCGCGCGTCAAGTGTGGGCCGTCAAAGGCGCCATATGCGTGACCTTTACGGCCCACACTCCAGTCGAGCCGACGAACGGCGCGCTTACCGTTGGCGTGATAGCAGCAGAGGCGTCGCCCGGCTCATCCCGTCTGCTCGCCGTCTTCTCGCGAACAACGATGTCGATCGATTCTCGATCAGGCGGCGGCCAGCTCGGGCTGGGCGGGCTCGGCCGGCACGAGCCGCGCGTATGGACGGCCGCGGCGGCTGATGCGGATCTCGTCGCCGGCGGCGGCGCGCTCGAGGTAGTTGCCGAAGTGGTTGCGGAACTGGTGGCAGCCGACGTCGACTGCTGAGGGAGTGGAGCTGAGGGGACTCGAACCCCTGGCCCCCTGAATGCCATTCAGGTGCTCTCCCAGCTGAGCTACAGCCCCAGTGAACTCGAAGTCAGATGCAAGATTAATGCACGCACGCTGCCCGTTGCGCGGTGGGATCAGCCTGAGATGGACCCCCGTCCTGCCGCAGGCGAGTACGCTCGGAAGAAGGTAGCAGCGGTCGAGCGGCTGGCAGTAGACAGCGACCAGGTCGATCTCGTCGGGCTGGTAGGGGGACCGGACGTAGCCGCCAGGGGTCAGGAAGCTGGATTGCAAAGGGACCTTGATCACGGCGCCATCGTGGTCCAGGGCGCCCCACTTGCACTGCACCCGCAATATGCGATCGCCGATCTCGAACGCCAGGTCGTACCGCCCGTGCTCCGTCATCGGCCTGAGCACCGGGACCCCCAGCTCCGTCGCCGCCGTGGCGATCTTCATCTCGGCTATCGCGCCCTTTCGGTTGGAGGTCATCGCGAACACATGTTCGCATGGCCTCCGGACGAGTCTAACCGACGCTACGTGCCGGCGCCTCTCCCCACAGCTGCTCCAGCCGGTAGTACTCGCGGGCGTCGGGCGTGAAGATGTGCGCCACTACGTCCAGATAGTCCAGGAGGATCCAGCGCGCTTCGCGCTCGCCTTCGGTTCGGCGCGGCAGCAGTCGCTCGTCCGCGTGCTTCAGGTCCTCGTAGATCGCGTCGTGGATCGCCTTCGTCTGGCGCTCCGTGTTTCCCGAGCAGATCACGAAGAAGTCCGTGTAGGACACGATTCCGCGCAGGTCGATCACGCGGATGTCGGCCGCCTTCCGGTCCGAGGCGATCGCCGCGATCCGCTCCGCGAGCTTGGCGGAATCCGTCTGGCCCGACGTCATGCCGGCACCGGCTTCGAGGTCGAGGTCGGCTCCGTCTTCGCCGCCCCGTACAGCCCGTTCGATCCGATGTAGTTCGCCACCTTGTCCGGCACCAGATAGCGGATCGGCAGGCCCTCGGCGACGCGGCGCCGGATGGCGCTCGACGACACCTGCATCATCGGCATGTCCAGGTAGCGGATCCGCGCCGCCCCCCGAAGCCGGCCCACCTTTATTCCGATCGCATTCCGCGACCAGTTCGTCCGCTCCACCACCGCGACGGTCGCCAGCGACAGCACCGTCTCCGGCTCGTGCCAGCCCGGCAGCGCCGCCGCCTGGTCGCCACCCAGGATCAGGAAGAGCTCGTCGTCCGGCGCCTTCGAGCGCAGGACGCCCAGCGTGTCCGCCGTATACGAGGGACCCGGCCGGTCGAGCTCGGCACGGGAGGTCGCGAACCGCGCGTCGTCACCCACCGCCAGCTCCACCATCTCGAGCCGCGCTTCGGCGCCCGGGTCGTCCTCGAGCTCCCGGTGCGGCGCCTGCCCCACCGGCATGAACACCACCTTCTCCAGCTCCAGCTGCACGAGCGCCTCCT
>JBKGUS010000438.1:0-4548 GCA_046462295.1 Thermoleophilaceae bacterium
ACTGCGGCCACGAGCGCCGCCACGGCCGCGCGCAGCTGCGGGCGGACCGGCGCGGCGGCCACGAGGAAGATCAGGCCGAGCACGGCCACGGCGAGCGCGCCGCGCGAGTACGACAGGTAGACCCCGGCGCCGAGCGGGCCGAAGGCCGCCGCGGCGGCCACGCGCATCCAGTTCGGGCGCGTCGCGTCGCCCGCCAGCCGCACGCATAGAAGGAACCCCATCGCGGCCAGCAGCCCCTCGGCGTTCCAGTAGGTGAGCGGCTGCTCGAGCCGGCCGCCGGCTACGAGCGAGCGGTCCAGGTCGAGGATCCCGGGCAGCAACCGGCCTGCCAGGCCGTAGCCGATCACGATCGCGGCGCCCGCGGCAAGCGCAGGTTCCACGGCGCGGGCGAGCCCGCGGTCGCGCAGCACCGCGGTGGCGGCGAGCAGCACGCCGAGGTAGAGCAGCAGCCGCTGAACGCTGTCCACGGCCGGCCCCACGAGTGGCGCCCAGGCGATCGAGATAGCGCTCCATGCAGCCAGCGCCGCCAGCGCGCCCGCGGCCAGCCAGCCGGGGCCGCTGCGCGGCAGCGGCAGCGGGCCGGCGAGGGCCAGCAGGAGCACGAGCGCCCACGCGACCGCGGTGGCGGCGGCCCGCGCCCCGTCGAAGTAGCCGCCCGTGAAGAAGGCGAGGACGGCCGGCCCGGCCAGCAGCACGGCGGTGGCTAGGACCGGTACGGCGCGGCGCATCGGCGGCAGGGTAAAGGGACGCCCCGGCCCCGGGCCCGGGGCGAAGCGCCGGGACAGGCTACGGTGGCCGCATGCGCACAGTGCTCCCACGCGCCGCCCTCGCGCTGGTCGCCGTGCTGCTCGTGGCCTGGTCGGCGGTGCTGTGGCGCGGCGACCGGATCGGCTCGGACGCCTCGGACAGGCTCATCCGCAACGCGGACCTCCCCGAAGCTGAGTTCGCCCGCGAGATGGAGCGCCTGCGCGACGCGGAGCTGCTCGACCCGAGCACGCGCTGGCCCGTGGCGCGGGCGGGGGCGCTCTACCAGCGCGGCAGGTTCGAGCAGTCCGCCCGGGTGCTGAACGACGTGCTCGAGGAGGAGCCGGACAACCTCGAGGCGTGGCTGTACTTGCGCGAGGTCGCGGCGGGCCGCGATCCGGTCCGCGAGGCAGAGGCGCGGGCGGCGATCCGCCGCCTCAACCCAACGCCGCCCGAGGACTAGGGCGACCGGTCCAGCCCGGACTCGGGCGACTCGGCCACGGGCTGCGGCAGCACCGACCCGTGCGAGCCGCGCTGGCCACGGACATTGCGGCGTGCCGCGAGGAGCTCCTTCACCGCCGGGACGAGCGTACGGCTGATCGAGAGCTTCGAGGCCTCGCGGTTCACCCAGACGATTCCCACTTCCCGCAGCCGGAAGCCGAGCCGGCGGGCGAGCGCCAGTACCTCGGCGTCGAAGACCCAGCCGTCCAGGGTCTGGCGCGAGAACACGGCCTGGGCGGCCGCGGCGCGCCACAGCTTGAAGCCGCAGTAGATGTCGCGCGTGGGCTCCGACAGGAGCAGGCGGGTGAGCGCGATGAACGGCCATCCCACCAGGCGGCGCGCGATGGGCTGCGTCCGGCCCACGTCGGCGCCGGGCGCGATCCTCGAGCCGATCGCCACGTCGGAGTGCTCCATCGCCTCGACCATCCGGTCGAGGGAGACGAGCGACGCGGCGCAGTCGGCGTCGCAGAGGAGCCGCAACTCGCCCGAGGCCTCGAGCATGCCGCGGCGCACGGAGAAGCCCTTGCCGCGGTTCACCTCGTTGCGAAGCACCCGGACTTCGGCCTCGTGGGCCTCGGCGCGCTCGACGGTGCGGTCCTCGGAGGCGTTGTCCACCACCAGGATCTCGTAGGGTCGGCGCTTGGCCTCGAGCCAGTCCCGCAGCGCCGTCAGCGTGACGGCGATGGTCTCCTCCTCGTTGTAAGCCGGCACCACCACCGACAGCCACGGCTGAGGCATCGTGTGAACAATAGGCGCCGGATGAGCGCCCCGACGTCCTCCTCGCGGCGAGCGACCCTCGGGGCGCTCGGCCTCTACCTCGCCCTGTCGGCGTTCTACTTCGCGCTGCCGCTGGCCGGCGACCTCCGCGATCACGCGATCGCCGCGGACCAGCTCGACTCGAGCGCCTACATGTGGTTCCTCGCCTGGTGGCCCGACGCCATCGGCGACGGGCTGGGCGCGATCCACACCGAGCACGTCTTCGTGCCCGAGGGCTACAACCTCGCCTGGACCACTGCTCTGCCCGGTCCCAGCATGGTGCTGGCGCCGTTCACGCTGGCCTTCGGCCCGCTGGCCACCTGGAACGCGATCATGCTGATCGGCCCGGCGCTCGCCGCCTGGACCGCCTTCCTGCTCTGCCGCGAGCTGACCGGCGCCACGCTCCCGGCGCTGGCCGGCGGCTACCTCTTCGGGTTCTCGCCGTACATGCTCGGCAACGTCCAGGGGTCGCCGAACCTGGTGCTGGTGTGGCTCCTCCCGCTGCTCGTCCTGCTCGTGGTGCGCCACGCACGCGGGAAGCTCGGCGGCCGCGGGTTCGTCGTCGCGATGGCGCTGGCCCTGGCGTTCCAGTTCCTGACCTCCACGGAGGTGCTCGCGATGACCGCCGTCTTCGGCGGGATCACGCTGGTCACGGCTTGGCTCGTGCTGCGCGAGTGGAGAGCGCGGCTGGTCGGGACCCTGAAGCTGTTCGTGGTGGCCTCGGTCGCGGCGGTGATCCTGGTCAGCCCGCTCCTGTGGTACATGCTGTTCGAGCCCTACACCGTCCCGGAGCAGGCGCTGGGGTCGTTCCCGGCCGACCTGCTGTCGTGGGTGGTGCCGAGCTCCTACATCGGCCTCGCCACCGGCCACGACCCGGGCGACGGCCCGTCGTACGCGACGGGCTTCGGGTACCTCGGCTTGCCGCTCGCCCTGCTGCTCGTGCTGTTCGCGGTCGACGGGTTCCGGCGGCCCGCGGCGCGGGTCGTGCTCGTCGCGCTGGTCGTCACGGCCGTGGCGTCGCTCGGCACCCGCCTGCAGGTGGGCGGGGAGGACACGGGCATCCCCATGCCCTGGGCGATTCTCTCCGGCCTGCCCGGGCTCGAGTACGCGATCCCGGTGCGCTTCGCCGGCTTCACCTTCCTGGCCGCGGCGGTGGCCATGGCGATGTGGCTGTCGTGGCGCGGCGGCCTGCCGCGCTGGGGGCTCGCGCTGGTCGCGATCGCCTTCGTGCT
Source organism: Thermoleophilaceae bacterium (assembly GCA_046462295.1). Lineage (GTDB taxonomy): Bacteria > Actinomycetota > Thermoleophilia > Solirubrobacterales > Thermoleophilaceae > JACVRW01. Next base: position 3,234 of record JBKGUS010000438.1, read on the forward strand.
GCCGAACGTGGGCAACGCCATCTGGCGGACGCCGTCCGCGGACCCGCCGCTGATCGCCGACGGCGGCTACCACGACGTGCTCGACGAGCAGGACCGGGTGCTCACCGTTCCCGCCTGGGGGCCCAACATGCGCTGGCAGGCGAACGCGGACTACGACTTCAAGCTCGCGGCCGGGTACCTGGGCGCGTTCCCCGAGAGCTACCGGCGCTATCCGATCTGGGAGACGCTCCTGTCCGGCCGGCTCATCCCCGGCTACGAGGAGGAGCTGCGCCGCTTCGTGCGCGACAAGGGCGTGACCGCCGTCCTCGTCGAGGAGGGGGCCGGCGAGCCCTGGGACGAGCTGTTCGGCACGCTCGGCGTGCGCCCGCGCCGCACCGGCGGCATGCTGCTCTACCGCCTGGCGCCGCCGCCCGGCGAGACGGCCGCGGTCCGCTACGATCGCCAGCCTCGATGACGGAGCAGCCCTCCGCCGGCAGTTGACCCCCAACGCACCCCTCACGGGGCTCTCGGTCGTTCTGCCGGCCTACAACGAGGAGCCGAACATCGAAGTCGTCGTGCGCCAGGCGCTCGAGTCCCTGCCCGAGATCGTGCCGGAGTTCGAGGTGATCGTCGTCGACGACGGCAGCGCCGACGGCACGTCCGACGCGGTGGAGGCGCTGCTGGCCGAGCACCATCCCCGCCTCAGGCTGCTGCGCCACGAGCGCAACCTCGGCTACGGAGCGGCGCTGCGGACCGGCTTCAGCCGCGTCCGCTACGACAAGGTCTTCTACACCGACTCCGACCGCCAGTTCGACATCGCGGAGATCGAGTACCTGCTCCCGCTGCTCCGGGAGCACGACGTGGTCGTCGGCTTCCGCGTCTACCGCTACGACTCCGCCACCCGCCTGGTCGCCTCCACGCTCTACAACTGGCTCGTGCGGATCCTGTTCCGCGTGCGCGTGCGCGACGTGGACTGCTCGTTCAAGCTGTTCCGGCGCGAGGTGATCGACAAGATCACGATCGAGTGCACCGACTTCTTCGTCGACACGGAGCTGGTCGCAAAGGCGCGCAAATGGAACTTCCGGGTGGTGGAGAAGGGGGTGCGCCACTACGCGCGCGTGGCGGGCGAGACGAGCGTCGCGCCGAGCGACGTGCCTCGCACGCTGAAGACGATCTGGCGGATGTGGCAGCGGATCCACATGCCCACCTCGGCGCAGGTCGAAGAGGAGGCCCGCGTGCGCGCGGCCGTGGCGGCCGCCTCCGTCGAGAGCACCCCGGTGTCCGAGTAGGCTGCCCTCGCCTTGGAGGACTAGCGCTACCGCGAGCAGTTCGAGCT
>JBKGUS010000439.1:0-7949 GCA_046462295.1 Thermoleophilaceae bacterium
GGGCCGCCGTGGCCGCCTGCGGAGCCGCCGGGCTCGCTCGGCCCGGTGGCCACGCCGCTGTCGGGCGCCTCCGCATCCGGATTCGTGCCGCCGCCGGCGCGGTTGGGGCCGCGCGGCGGCTTGCCGACCCGAACGGCCACGAAGTCGTCGGCGCCCGGTTCGCCCGGCGCGGTCCTGGCGCCGACCGACACCTTGTAGGTGCCCGGCTTCCGAAACCGGTGCGTGACGCTGAGGCCGCAGTCACGGCCCCCGTCGTCGAAGTACCAGGTGACGTCCACGCCCTCACCGGGGTCCGCGCCGCTGACGGTCGCCGTGAACGTAACGGCATCACCCGGCTCGACGCGCCGGTCCGACGCCTCCGCCCGCACCTGCAGCTCCGAGGGCCGGCTGAGGCGAATGGTGACCGGCCCCGGGCCTCCCAACTGCACCGGCGCCTCCGAGGCGGTCGCAGGACGGAGGAAGCGCGCGTCCGCGCCTTCCATCCAGAGCACCGGCCGGCCGTCGGCGAAGGCGTCGGTCCGGACCAGCTCGTCGCGACTCAGTGTTACCGACGAGCCCGCGAGCGAGACCTCCGCATCAGCGAACCGGTATGGATCGGCACCGGCCTTGCGCAGCACCTCGTCGAGCGAGTGGCCCGTGATGACGACCCGCGCGCCGTCCCCGGCCGTGTACTCGCGCGCCTGCACGTCGGGCTCCCCGAGCTCGGACAGCGTCACGGTGCGCGCCGGGGAGCCCTCCGGTTCCACCCGGACCTGGCCGTTCGCGAGTGCTCCCGCGGGCAGCGCCAGCAGCGCCGCCAGGACCGTGAGGGATGTCGCGAGCGCCTTCACCCGCTCAGTAGTTGAGGGTCAGCGAGACGCAGCCGAAGCGCTCCCCCGGCAGGTAGAAACCGGCGAAGACCGACTGCGATCCGCCGTCGTCGGGGATCGTGCCCGGCATGCGATCCCAGGTGACGCTCTGGCCGGAGACCGAGGGCGTGCCCGGCGCGAGGTCCACGAGCACACCTCGCTTGTTGCCGGGGTCGGTGTCGCCCCTGCCGTCGAAGCGGAAGATCGCGCGCGAGCTCGCGCCGTTCACCTCGATCTCAGGGTCCTTCGTGTCCAGGTCGATGCCGTGCGCCTGGAACTTGAAGTTGACCCCGCCGGTGAAGTACACGGCGGCTATCCCGGTCGGCTGGTGGTACCAGCCGCGGGCGAACGGGAAGTGGTACTCGTAGTAGTCCGGGCTGACGGGCTCGTTCGGCTCGCCGCACTCGCCCGTAGGGGTGGGCCCCTCGCCGGACGCTCCGCCAAACGGGTCGTTCACGGGCACGTAGCGGATCCACGACGGTCGCACGTGCCAGTCGATCGACGCGCTCGTCACGTCCACGGCGCCCTCGGGGCGTGCCAGGAATGGAGGCTCGTCGCCGACTGGGCCGGAGGCCGGCGGGCCGCCGCCCGGCCCACCGCCGCCCGGGCCACCGCCGGGCCCGCCGCCCGGACCGCTCGCCGGCTTGACGAGCGCGTCCACGGAGAGGGCGCCGAACGCTCCCAGCGGCGTCCGCCGGAGCCTCAGCTTCCGCTTCAGCGCCCTGCCCGCCCGGCGGGTCAGCGTCAGCGACCCTCCGCGCAGGCTCGCCGAGCCGTTCGCCGCGCTCAGGCTCAGGCGCGAGGCCGGCGCCTTCACCGAGAAGATCGTGAGGCGGCTCGTCCCGATGTAGCCGACGATCTTCGACTTGCGCCCGAGCCTCAGCTGGAGCCGCTTCAGGCCGACCCTCCGGCGCTTCCCGCCGGCGCGCCGCGTCAGGCGCAGGCCGCCGTTCTGGTTGAGGGTCGCGGTGGTGGAGACGAGGCCGCCGTCCACCGGCAGCACGAGGCGCCCTCGCCGCACGCGCGCCGGTCCGAACGTGCCGATCCTGACGCCCTGGGAGCGGAGGCTCTGGACCGCCTTCCCCTTCGGCGCGATGGTCGTCGTACCGGCGCCCTGCCCCGCCGCTGGTGCCACGGCCAACACCGCGGTCGCAACGCCGAGCGTGAGGGCGGCTCCTGCTCTCTTCACGAACTTCCCCCTGTCGTCTTCTGGTCACCGAGCCACGACACGCGCAGCGCGGTCTGTCCCTGCGAGCCCGCCTCGACTGAGGCATCCACGTCCCAGACCTCCGCCAGCCGCTCGCTGTCGAGCACCGACTCGGCCGGTCCCGAGGCGACCGTGCGCCCCTGGGACATCACGACGACCCGGTCCGCAACGGCTGCGGCCAGTGCCAGGTCGTGCACCACGAGGAAGACGCCGAGGCCGTCGTCGGCGAGGCGCCGCAGCAGCCGTGCGACGCTGACCGTCGCGCCCAGGTCCAGGGACGAAGTCGGCTCGTCCGCCATCAGCACCGGCGCGTCCTGGGCGAGCCCGACCGCGATCTGCACGCGCTGGAGCTCGCCGCCCGACAGCGTCGTCAGCATCCGGTCGGCGAAGCGCTCCACGCCTGCCCGCTCGATGGCGCGATCCGCGGCTTCCCGGTCGGCCGCCGTGGGCCGCTGGAGCGGGCCCACGTGCGCGGAGCGCCCGATGCGGACGGCGTCGCGCACCGTCAGCCCCGCCGGCACGCGCGGGCGCTGCGGCACGAAGGCACGCAGCCGCGCCAGCGCGCGGCCGCGCAGTCTCCGCACGTCCTGCCCGTCCCAGTGCACGTCTCCGCCGGACAGCTTCTGGATCCCCGCCGCGGCCCGCGCGAGCGTCGACTTGCCCGCGCCGTTCGGGCCGACCACGGCCACGAGCTCACCCTGCGAGACCGTGATGTCGGCCCCGTGGAGGATCGGCGTGCCGCCGATCGTCACCCGCACGTCCGCGGCCTCCAGCATCAGACCGCCTTCCTCAGGAGCCAGAGGAACATCGGCACGCCGATCAGCACCATGAACGGGCCGACGGGCAGCTCGAGCGGCGGCTTGACCGTGCGGGCGAGCGTGTCGCCCGCGACCAGCAGCGCCGCGCCGCCGAGCGCAGAGACCGGCACCACGAAGCCGTGCGAGGCGGTGCCCCCGGCCATTCGGATCACGTGCGGCACCACCAGGCCGAGGAAGCCGAGCAGCCCCGCGATCGCCGCCGATGCCGCCGCCAGCACGGCCGCCGCCGCGCCCGCCCCGAGCCTGATCAGCCGCGGCCGGGTACCGAGCGAGGCCGCCACGTCGTCGCCCAGCGCGAGCCGGTCGAGCGGCCTGATCAGGCAGAGCGCCGCCACGAAGCCGACCGCGAAGTAGGGCCAGATAACGGTCATCTCGTCCCAGCCGTCCGAGACCAGCCCGCCCGCCAGGAAGAACACAGCCGACTGCACGCGGTCCGGGAACGCGGTCATCAGGCCGGTGGTGCCGGCCGCGAACAGGGCGCCGATCGCGATGCCGGCCAGGATCAGCCGCCCCGGGCCGCCGCCGTCCGGACCGACCCAGGCCACCACGAAGACGAGCGTCGCCGCCGTGAGCCCGAACACCAGCGCCCCCAGCGGCAGCAGGGCGATCGACCCGGGGAAGGCGAGCAGGATGAGGATCGCGCCGAAGCCGGAGCCGGCGGTCACGCCGATGACGTCGGGCGAGGCGAGCGGATTGCCCAGCGCCCCCTGGAGCAGCGCCCCGGCCACCCCCAGCGCAGCGCCCACCAGGATGGCGTCCACGGTGCGGGGCAGCCTGAGCTGGAGGACGATCTGCTTCGAGGGCCCCTCCTCCGCCTGGCCGAGCAGTGAGTCGATCACCTCGCCCAGCGGCACGTCGATCGTGCCGAGCGCCAGCGACGCGCCGACCCCTGCGACCAGCGCCGTCACCGCCACCGCGACGACGAGGACCCGGCGGCCGCTCACTAGCGGTTCTTGAGGAAGCGCGTGCGGACACGCGAGATCGTGGACGCGACGTCGAGGTTTGCCTGCAGCAGGGCGTCGTCGCCCCAGACGTAGATGCGGTTGTCCTGCCCGGCCTGGGTGAGCTTCCAGGTCTCGTTCGACCGCATGTAGTCCCGGATCCCGTCGAGGTCCTCGGCGCGCGCGTGAGGGACGCCGATGATCACGCCGGGGTCCTCGGCGAGGATCGCCTCGTCGGAGATGCGCGCGAAGCCGCTGCGCGACTCGGCGCCCGCGTCCACGAGCCGTGCTCCGGCGAGCTGCAGGATGTAGCCCCCCCAGCTATTGGGGAGGAAGACGTACGGCGTTCGCCCCACGCCGAGCACGAGCATCACCCGCGGCCGGCTCTTCAGGTCGCGCGTCGCCCGCGAGATCTCGCGCTTGATGTGCGCCACGAGCCTGCGGCCGGCCCGCTCGCGGTCGACCATCGCCGCGATGTCCTCGATCCGCTCGTAGATGTCCAGCACCGTCAGCGGCTCCGGGACCTCGACCCGCATGTCGAGGTTGCGCATCGTCCGGTTGCCACGCGCCCAGGTCGGCGACGAGAGGACGAGGCCCGGCCGCAGGCTCGCGAGCTGCTCCATGTTCGGACCGTTGGGGTGGGCGAGCGGCAGCGTGCGCACGCGCCGCAGTGAGCGCGCGAAGTTCTGGTCCCCGCCCAGCGTCTGGCCGATCGCGATCGGCTTGACCTTCAGTGCGGCGAGCGTGTTGGCGGAGAAGGGCGTGAGGGCGACGATCCGCTTGGGCGCGTCCGCGGTCGCCGGCGCGGCCAGCGCGGCGGCGAGGAGGACGAAGGCGAGGCAGGCTGCCCGGGTGGCGGCGCGGGACATGAAGCTCCTTGGTCGGGATTAGGTGGCCCTAAGCCGAGTTAGGGTAACCTAACGCCATGAGCGACAGCGCGACCCCTCCCGCCTTCGAGCATGACGTCCCCGGGCCGGTCCCGGTACTCCCGCCGCCGCTCGCGGAAACAGCTCCGGCGCCCCGCCGCACGCCCGCCGAGGAGGCCCGCGCGCTGGTCGCCTCCACCAACGTGGCGACGCTCGCCACCCACAGCTCGGACGGCTACCCCTGGGCCTCGCTGGTGGCCTACGGAAGCCTCGGCGACGGCTCGCCGGTGCTGTTCGTGTCGCGCCTCGCGGAACACGCCCGGAACCTCGAGAGCGACGGCCGGGCCAGCCTGGTCGTCGCCGATCCGAGCCCTCGCAAGGACGTGCTCGCGAGCGGCCGGGTCACGCTCGCCGGCACCGCCGCGCGTCCATCCGAGGAGCTCGCCGAGACCGCGCGCGACGCGTACGTCGCCGCGGTGCCGTCCGCCAAGGCGTACCTCGACTTCCGCGACTTCTCGCTCTGGATCCTGCGCGTGGAGCGGGTCCGCTGGGTCGGCGGATACGGGCGCATGGATTCCGTCGACGCGGAGTCGTACACGGCCGCGGAGAACGACCCCGTGGCGCGCGCCGCCGCCGCGGCGAAGGCGCACCTGAACAACGACCACGCCGAGGCCCTACTGGTCATGGCGCAGGCGCTGGGCGGCTATCCCGACGCGACCGCCGCCACCTGCACGTCGATCGACCGCTACGGGCTCGAGCTCGACCTGGACACGCCGCGCGGCCCGACCGCCACGCGGATCGGGTTCGCCGAGCGGGTCGACGCGGCCGACGGCCTGCGCGCCGCGACGGTCGAGCTGGCCCGCCGCGCGCGCGGCGGCTGACCCTCAGGGCCGCTCGACGAACACCGTGCGGCCGTCTTCGAGCCGGTAGACCGACCCGATCCGGCGGCCCTCGCCGACCACGCGGCGCCCGTTCAGCTCGACCGAGCGCACCTGGTCGCCCTTCTTCACAATTACGGTCTCCGAGCCCTTGCTCGAGCGCACCACGGTGACGTCCTCCTCGGTGAGCAGGTCCGACAGCTTCAGCGAGGAGAGCGCGGCTAGCAGGAACGCGACCGCGAGGACAATCCCGAGGTCGAATAGGTTCACGAGGCCGTCGAGCGGGTCGCCGCCGCGATCGGCGTGGGTGCGCGCGCGCCGCCGGACCTCGATCACGGCGCCGTCAGCCTGTTCGCCACGAACTCGAGGTCCGACAGGTCCTGCCCGTAGAGGCGGTCCCGGACCAGCGAGATCCCGAACGCGACGGCGCCGATCAGCAGACCGATCACCGTCACGCTGAAGGCCACGCGGAGGTTCTCCGACAGCTCTTGGACGTCGCCGGCGGCAAGGCCGGCGAGGGCGGGGGAGAGAGGAATGAGGGTGCCCATCAGTCCGAGCGCCGGCCCGGCCCGCACGAGCAGCCGCGTCCGCTCCAGCCGCCGCAGTGACCCGAAGTCGTGCTCGGCCAGCGCCTTGGCCATCATGCTCTCGCCCTCGGGCTTGCCCCATTCGCCCACGAGCTGCGCGAGGGTACGCCCCATGGACGCGCTCCAGGCGACCTCGCGCACCGTCGCCTCTGCGCGCTCCGGGCCGCCGCCGTCGGCGAGCACCTTCCGCGTGTGCTCCGTTACGCTGCGCAGCCGCGCGAGGTCGCGCCGCCGCCTGCGCACGAGCTCGACGGCGAAGCCGCCCAGCTCGATCAGAACAACTCCCAGGGCGAGCACGGTCAGGACCAGAACGGGCACGCGCAGGGCCTCGGCGACCTCGAAGATCACCTCGCTTTCGAGGTCGGCAGAGAACACGGGAATTAGGCTAGCCTAACTCGACTTGATAGGAGACCGATGGACCGCACCCTGATCCTGGTGAAGCCCGACGCCTTCGAGCGTCGCCTGACGGGCGAGATCCTCGCCCGCTTCGAGCGCAAGGGACTCACGATCGTGGCCATGAAGCACATGACCGTCGACCGCGACCTCGCCGAGCGGCACTACGCCGAGCACGCCGAGAAGCCCTTCTTCGGCGACCTCGTCGACTTCATCACCGGCGGCCCGCTGGTGGCGCTCGTGCTCGAGGGCTACGAGGCGGTAAGTGCGGCACGCCAGGTGATCGGGGCGACCAACCCGCTGGAGGCCGAGCCCGGCTCCATCCGCGGGGAGTTCGGCCTCGAGGTCCAGACCAACCTCGTGCACGGCTCCGACTCGGCCGAGTCCTCCGTGCGCGAGATCGGGCTGTTCTTCCCCGAGCTTTGATACTCGCGTCGCGCTCTCCGCAGCGAAGGGCGATCCTCGAGCAGCTGGGGGTCGCGTTCCGGGTGGAGGCGCCGGAGGTCGAGGAGCTCACAAAGGGCGACCCGAGGGCGCTCGTGCGGCAGAACGCGCTGCGGAAGGCCCGCGCGGTCGAATCCCACCGCGATCGCGTGCTCGGCGCAGACACCGCCGTCGTCCTCGACGGCCACGTCTTCGGCAAGCCAGGCGACGAGGCGGAGGCCGAGATCTTCCTCCGGCGCCTCTCCGGGCGCACGCACGAGGTGATGAGCGGCATCGCCCTGCGCGAGCCCGACGGCGCGGAGCGCAGCGACGTCGCGGTGACCCGGGTCCGCTTCCGCCGCCTCGAGGCGCGCGACCTGGCCTGGTACCTGGCAACGGAGGAGTGGCGCGAGCGGGCCGGCGCGTACGCGATCCAGGGCCGTGGAGCGGCTTTGGTCGAGGAGATCGAGGGCGACTACTGGAATGTCGTGGGCCTGCCGGTGGCGGCTCTTTTGCGGCTCGTACCCGACCTGCTCGACGGCCGCTAGACTGCGGGCCGCTGACCGGGCGCAAATTGCGCTCGTTTGTCCGGGTGGTCGGCATGCCGTGCTGCCGCCCCGGCGCTTATCCTCCCGATCCACAGCGCGAATGGGCTTCTTCTCCTACCTGACAGGCATGGGCGGTCGTGACATGGCCGTCGACTTGGGCACCGCAAACACGCTCGTCTACGTGCGCGGCCGCGGGATCGTGCTCTCCGAGCCTTCGGTGGTCGCGATCGACTCCCGCTCAAGCGAGGTTCACGCAGTCGGGATCGAGGCCAAGCGCATGCTCGGGCGCACGCCGGGCACGATCTCGGCGATCCGGCCGCTGAAGGACGGCGTGATCGCCGATTTCGACGTGACCGAGCAGATGCTCCGCCACTTCATCCAGAAGGTCCACCAGAACCGCTGGGCACACCCGCGGGTGGTGGTGTGCGTGCCCTCCGGGG
>JBKGUS010000440.1:0-3167 GCA_046462295.1 Thermoleophilaceae bacterium
CGAGAACGAGGCGGCTGCCGCGGCTGCCGAGGCGACCCGCCTCGAGGCGCAGGCGGCCAAGCAGGTCAACTACACCGACTTTGCACAGATCGCGCAGACGCGGCTGATGTCCGTCGCCGGCGTTGCCGGGACGCGATTCGACTGGGAGCGCTTCATGCGCGAGGTCTCGCTGATCTTGCCGGAGGGCAGCTGGCTCCAGTCCGCGGACGCCTCCGTCCTGGGCGATGTGGAGGCCGCGGCCGGGACGGCGCCGACGACCACCAGCGCCGGTGGAGCCGGCCCGTCGGCCACCTTCGCTGGCTGCACGCCACGGCAGTCGGATGTCGCACGGATGATGGTCCGGATGCGGCAGATGCACCGCGTCGCCGACGTGTCGCTCAACGAGTCGACGCAGGAAGGCAGCGACCAGCCGGCCAGCTTGGACAGCTGCGGAAGCCTCTACAAGTTCGACCTGACCGTGACCTTCAGCCCGACCCAGCCCGCGAGCGCGGTCCCGCGCGGCGCGGCCCGGGTGCCGGCGTCCCTCGGGGGTGGATCGTGACCTTCAGCGATCGCGATCGCAAGATCCTCTTCTTCATGGTGCCCGTCGTCGTGGTCGCCGCCTACTGGTTCCTGCTGCTCGCGCCGAAGCGCGACGCCGCGTCCGCGGCGAGCGAGGAGCTCGCGAAGCAGGAGCAGCGCCTCGAGGCGGCCGAGTCTGCCGCGGCTACGGCGACGACCGCCAAGGACGACTTCGGCGCCGACTACACCGAGATTGTGCGGCTGGGCAAGGCCATCCCCGCCCAGGTCGACATGCCCGGCCTGCTCGTGCAGCTCGACGCCGCCGCCGCCGGCACCGGCATCCGCTTTACGAAGATCACCAGCGGGCCGAGGCAGGCGGCGCCGCTGCCGACTACGCCGCCGGCCGGCTCGGGTTCCGAGTCCGGGGAGGCCGCCACCCCGGTCGCCGCGGGCGGCGAGGCTGCGCAGAGCGGCCCCGGCGCGGCCGCCGAGAGCGCCAACACCGCGCAGCAGACGGCGGACCAGCGCACGGCCGCTGCGGAGCAGTCCGGTGTCGCGCCCTCCGACGCGCAGACCTCGACCCCTTCAAGCAGCGGCCTTCCTGTGGGCGGCGGGACGACGGCGCCCGGCGCCCCCACCGCCGCGGGGGCCCCCGTCGGCCTGGAAACGGTGCCGCTCGAGCTCGAGTTCGTCGGGAACTTCTTCAACCTGGCCGACTTCTTCCATCGTGTGAAGCGGTTCGTGCGGGTCGCCAACGAGAACGTGGTGGTTGGCGGTCGCCTCATCACCGTCGAGGGTGTGAGCTGGTCCAGCGATCCCGAGATCTTCCCGCGCCTGCGCGCCGAGATCAACGCCACGATCTACCTCTCGCCGAAGGTGCAGGGCACGACGGCGGGCGCGGCCCCCACGGGCCCTTCGCCGACGCCGCCCACGACCACCACGCCTGCGGAGGGCGCCCCGGCGCCTGCCCCGGCTCCTACCGCGACCGCGACCCCCTGACGAGGCGATGAAGAACTTCCTCCTTGATCTCTGGCATGACCTGCGCGAGAAGCGCCTGTGGCCTGTGGCCCTCCTGCTGCTCGCCGCGCTGGTGGCGGTCCCCGTGGTGCTCTCGAAGTCGGCGGAAGAGCCGCCCGCTCCTACGCCCGTGGCGACGGACGCACGCAGCGCCCCGGACCCGAAGGAGCTGAAGGGCCTGGCCACGGTCAAGCTCGACACGGCCGATGCCGGCTCCGGTTCTTCGCTCGACACCTTCGATCCGAGCAATCCCTTCCGACCGCCGCAGTCCGTGCTGGATGGCGCTGAGCAGGCTGCCTCTGGTTCCGGCTCCGCCTCGGGGCCCGGCTCTGGAGCAGGCACGGGGTCCGGCTCGGCCCCCTCCGGCGGCAACGCCGTGAGCGGCAGTGACGTCAGCGTCGGCACGGTCAACATCGGCGGCGGCGACACCGGCCCCGTTGACACCGGTGGCGGCAGCGGCCCTGTCGACACCGGCGGCGACGACACCGGCGGCGGTGACACCGGCGACGAGACGACCACCACGCAGTACCGCTACGTGATCGACGTGACCTTCCGGGCCAACGAGCGCACGCGCAAGATCAAGGCGCTGGAGCGGCTCGACATGCTGCCGAACGCGGATTCGCCGCTGCTCCTCTTCCTCGGAGTCGCCTCGGACGGCGGCAATGCCGTCTTCCTGGTCGACTCGACGCTCGAGGCCGCGGGCGAGGGCACCTGCAAGCCGAGCCCCGAGGACTGTGCCTTCCTGCACATCGGCCCCGGCTCCGAGCACGAGTTCACGAACGACGAGGGCGACTCCTACACGCTGCGGGTCGACGAGATCCGTCGCGTGAAGGTCGGCGCCAGGGCGAGCGCCTCCAAGAAGGACGCGAAGTCCGCACGCGCGGCCGTCGGCACACCCGCGCCCGCCCGGCGCTTCGCGCCTCCGCTCCTCACGGACCTCGTGAGCGTGTCCAGCGGCGGGGACAGTAACTCAAACAGCGACCGGAACCGTCGATAGGGGGTAGGCAATGCGCCGTCTCTTCACCATCTGCCTGCTCGCCCTCTCGGCCACGGCTCTGCTCGTGAGCCCGCCGGCTGCGCCGGCTACCAAGAAGAAGGTCGCCAAGCCTTCGATCACGCGGGTGATGCCGATGCGCATCAGCGTGGGCGCGAGGCTCACGATCGTCGGCAGGAACTTCAAGCCGCGGCGGAAGGCCAACACGGTGATCTTCCGGGCGCCGAACGGCCGCTCCGCGTTCGCCAAGCCGCGCCGCGCCTCACGCCGGAAGCTCGTAGTGGTCGTGCCCGGCGCCGTTTCGCGCCTGCTGCGCGGCAGCCTCAGCGATCCGAAGCCCACCCGCCCAAGCTGCGCGTGCTCGCCGGCAAGTTCAGCAAGTTCACAACGCGACGCCTCTCGCCGGTCGTCACGCCCTTCGGAAGCGGCGACGGTCCGGGCGGCGGCAAGCCCGGCGCCGGCGGCGGCGGCGGGTCTGGGGCGAAGCTTCCCTGCACCGGCAGCGCGGACCACGACGGCGACATGCTGCCAAACGCGCTCGAGGCCCAGCTGAAGACCGACGCCTGCCTCGCGGACACCGACGGCGACGGCGTGGGCGACGGCTACGAGTACAAGTCGGCGGTGGACCTGAACAACGACGACTACCAGCAGCCGA
>JBKGUS010000441.1:0-2730 GCA_046462295.1 Thermoleophilaceae bacterium
CGCTATAGAGCGCTATTCGGTGCCCTTGGGGCCCTCCGGCGGGGGTTCCGTCGAGGAGCGTTTCTCCACCTGAGGGAGGTCGTCGACCTTCTTCACGCGGGTCCGACGCTTGTAGCCGGCCGCGGTCTGCACGCTCGACGGACGCCACTCCGTGCCGCCCCTCGGAGTCGGCACGCCCTCCCGGTTGAGGACGTCGGCGATGGCCTGCAGCGTCATGCCGTCGGCGCGCATGGCCGCGATCCGCTTGCGTATGTCGGGCCAGTCACCGGCTGAGCCGGCCTTCGAGGCGTGCCGCTTGGAGCGCGCGGCCGCCAGCCCCTTGCGGGTCCGCTCGGACAGCCGCTCCCGTTCCCAGCCCGCCACCGAGGCGAGCGCACGCGCGGTGGCGCGGCCGGCCGGGTCGGCGGTGTCGAGATCGAGGTCGACCGCCACGAGGCGGACGTCATTTCGCTCGAGCCACTGGACGATCGTGCCGAGCTCCGCCACAGAGCGGCTGAGGCGGTCGAGGCCGGTGACGACGAGGCAGGAGGCGTCGCCCGCCGCGATCCGCTCGATCAGATACGACAGGCCGGCGCGATCGAGCGCCTAGCCCTTCTCGGGCTCGCGCTCGCGGACGACCTCGACGAGCTCGAGGTTGAGGCGCTCGGCGCAGCGGTCGATGGCGCGCTTCTGGGCGTCGAGCTCGGTCGTGCTCTTGCCCTCGCCGTTGACGCTGGCGTAGCCGACGGCGCGCACGGCCTTGCCGGCGGGGGCGGCGGCCTTGGCCGGCTTGGCCGGCGGCGGCCGCACGGGCTCCGCTTCGGGGGCGGCGGCCGGCGCGCCCTCGCGCGGAGCGACCGCCAGTCGCCCGCTGGGCGTGGCGGTGTCGAGGCCCATGTCGATCGCGATCAGTCGGATGTGCGCGCGCTCGAGGCGGTCGACGACGCCCGCCAGCTCGATCACCTCGCGGGTGAGGCGCTCGAGGTCGCTCACAACCAGGCAGGAGGCCTCGCCGGCGTCGAGGCGCTCGAGCGCGTAGGTGAGCCCCGGCCGCCCCGACGACTCGTCCGGCTCGTGCTCGCGCACGACGTCGACGAGCGCGAGGCCGAGCTCCTCGCAGGCGCTCTCGATCACCAGCACCTGCTCCTCGACCTCTGGGCCGTTCAGGGGAACGTCAGGCGGGACGCTCGCGTATCCAAGTGCGGGAACACCCCTTCGAAGGCCGGCCCTCCAGGCCCCGCGGGGACCACTGAAACGCGATCGTGCTCTCAAGTGTGTTCGGGTCGGTCGGCCCCTGCGCGCTCAAGCGTATCCACGCGCAGGGGGCGCGTCACGGGACGCAACGCGGCTGGCGTCTCCGGTTCAAGGCGGTTCAACACGAAGCGGCGAGATGTCCGCCGCTTCGTAGCGGCCCCCTGCGGGCGTCGGTTTGTGCCTAGCGCGTCACGCGGAAGCACTTCCTCCCGAGCTGCTTCCCATACCTATGCGCGGAGCGCTTGCCGAAGCCGGGCCATACGCGCCAGCAGTAGCGCGCCGGGAGCAGGTGGTACCGCTTGCCCCTGTAGCGCCACTCCCGCTTGAGCTGGAGACGCGGCTGCTTGGGCCAGGCGCTCAGGATCTTCTTCCCTCCGCGGAAAATCTGCACGTTGTAGTAGCGCGCCCGTCGAACTGCCTTCCAGACGAGGAGCGGGGCCGACTCGGCCCGTCGGCCGAGCCGTGCACCCTTGGACGGAAGCAGCAGCTTCGAGGCGGTCGGCACAGCGCTGGTGCCCCCGGAGGCCCGGTTACCGGCCTGGTCGATCAGGGTCACGACGTACCGGTAGCGACGCTCGTTCTTCAGGGCTCCATCGGTGAAGCCGCCACCCGAGCCCCGGTAAACCACCGCCGGCGGCTCCTCGGCGCTGGTCCGGAGCACTTCGGCCTGCGAGTCCGCCGCGGTGGTCCAGAGCAGGCCGACCCTGCCATCGCCCGGCATCGCGGCCACCGACGGGGCCGGCGGGGGGGTGGCGTCGTAGCTGATCGGGAAGGCACCGGCACGCGTGTGGCCGGCCTGGTCGGTGCAAGTTCCGCTAACAGTCACGCCATGCCCTTCGGGTCCGCCGAAGGTCATGGATGTGCAGGAAGCGATCCCTGATACGGCATCCTGCCCCTTGAATGTGAGTCCCACCGGATGGTTGAACCACCCGTTGTAGTCAGGCGGCCGACCCGGCTGCAAGGAGACAATGGCCGGAGGCGTTCGGTCTATCCCGATCAAGGCCTCCCGAGTCTCGGTGGTCCCGGACCATTGAACAGTGCAGGTGAACCTGCGCATCTGCATCTCGCTGGTGAAGGTGCCGGTAGGGCACGTGCCAACCTGCATCCCGCCGGGGTCCGGGTCCCACGAGAGAGACACCCAAGGAGTGGAGTACCAGTGGCCGCAGGAGTCTCGCCCGCCCGGGACGTCGCACCACGGACGCACATCCTGTGCTTGTGCCGCGGCCGGAACCGTCCACGTCGCCATCAGGAATCCAGCAAGCACCAACAGGCGAATCGGCGGCAAACTGCGTAGGGCCTGCGAGTCCGTGGGGGGCGTCCTTGGGGGGAGGAACCTGCTCTCCATGCGACCGTAGAACGACTGCTGCGGCGTGTCAATGGCCCCTCCTGGGGGACATCGAGCGGTTAGCGACCCAGGAAGTCCTCGATCTCGGCCGCGGCCGCCTCCAGCGCCCGCTCTGCCAGCCCGCCTCCGAAGCTCACTCGCGCCACGCCCAG
>JBKGUS010000442.1:0-21180 GCA_046462295.1 Thermoleophilaceae bacterium
ACGCGCTCGAGTACCTGGATGACGCCTGGCGCGTCACCACCCCCAGCATCCCAGTCCCCTATAGCCCTCCGCTGGAGGACGCCTTCCTCCCGCAAGCCGACAGGATCGTGGAAGCCGTTCTATCGCGGAGCTGATCGATCCGACTCCGCGCGTCCGGCGTCAACCAGGGCCGAACTCGCGCCCGCTGCCGCGGCGTCTCGACGGGCGTGGGTCCCGGTCCCCAAGGTGTCTTGACGGCCCGTTTGGCCCTCCTTAACATCGGCCGAGGACTGGTCGGCTTCAACCCCTGTGCGCTCACACGACATCGGCCAGGGGCGCGCTGCGAGGAGAGGAGTCGCGATCAAGGTGGGGCGAGCAGAGGAGTCGCGATGAAGGTGGGGATTGCGGGACTGGGTCGGATGGGCAGCGCGTTTGCTCGCCGTCTCCTGGACGCCGACTACGAGCTCGCCGTCTACAACCGGACACCGCAGCGCGCCGACGAGTTCGTCGAGCGAGGCGCGACCCGCGTCGCCACCCCGTTCGACCTCTGGGGCGAGACGGGGGTGGTGATCACCATGCTGGCGGACCCGCAGGCCCTGGAGGAGGTGACGCTGGGCGAGCGCGGCGTCCTGTCGGAGTTGGTGCCGTCCCGGACGGCGGCAGGTCCTCTCTCGGAGGCGACGTTGATCGACATGAGCACTGTGTCGGTCGAGTCGTCGCGGCGCGTGGCGGATGTCGCTGCGGAGCGGGGCGTCGCATACCTGCGCGCACCTGTCAGCGGTAACCCATCCGTGGTGGAAGCGGGCAACCTGAGCATCATGGTGTCTGGTCGTCGCGAGACCTTCGAGCGGGCTGAGCAGGTGCTCAAGGCGATCGGGCCGACCCTGTTCTACGTCGGCGAGGGGGAGCAGGCGCGTGTCTTGAAGCTCGCCCTCAACCTGATGATCGCCGGCACCGCACAGCTCATGGTTGAGGCGCTCACGCTGGGGGAGGGGAGCGGTCTCGACCGGGCGACAATGCTGGAAGTGATGGGACGCTCGGCCGTCGGCTCGCCCTTCGTGAAGTACAAGACCCCTCCACTGCTCGAAGACGACTACGCGACCACGTTCTCCACGACGCTGATGTACAAGGACTTGGACCTGGTGCTCGACGCGGGCAATGGGGCTGGCGTCCCGTTGCCCCTTACCGCGACCGTGCAGCAGCTGCTGCAGTCCTGCATGTCCACCGGGATGGGCGACATCGACTTCATGGCGTTGCTGCCGCGGCTGAGGCGCGAGGCCGGCCTAGACACAGGGCTGCCGGTCGAGTAGCGCAGGAGGTCGGTGTCAGCGTCTCCTTGACGCATTCAGCGGGCAGTGTTTAGCTTCCGTGAACGCAAACGCGTTCGGGCGAGGGAGAGCCAAAGTGCGCATTGCATCTGCTGGCGCCATCATGGCGGTCGACTGGGAGCAGCGGGTCGACTTCGACCGCTTGCGCCGCGAGAGGAGGGAGCGTGCCCAGGCGGCCCTACGGGACTCCGACCTTGGGGCACTGCTCCTGTTCGACCCGAACAACATCCGCTATGTGACGAGCACGCACATCGGCGAATGGGCACGGGACAAGAACGCGCGATACGTCCTGCTGCCGCGCGACGGTGATCCGATCCTGTGGGACTTCGGTTCGGCCTCGAAGCATCACAAGCTCTACGCGCCTTGGTTGCCGGAGACAAGCTGGAGAGCCGGCGTCACGCCGATGCGCGGGGCGATGGACTTCGGGACCGGCGTGCCGCAGGCGCTCGCGGACCGCATCGAGCACGAGCTCCGTGAGCGCGGGCTGCAGGGGGAGCCGCTCGGGATAGACAACACCGACATGCTGACGCTCAGGGCGCTCGCGGATAAGGGAATTCAGACGACCGACGCCCAGAAGGTGATGCTCACCGCGCGCCGGAGGAAGACGCTCGACGAGAAAGCGCTGCTCGAGCACGCCGCTGCCATGGTGGACGCGGTCTACGAGCAGATCTATGTGAGCCTGCGCCCCGGCGTGCATGAGCACGAGCTGGTCGCGGCCGCGCAGCGGTGGTTGTTCGAGCACGGCTCCGAACAGGTCGAGGCGATCAACGCGGTGTCTGGCGACCGCTGCAATCCGCACCCCCACGTGTTCTCGGACCGCCTCTTGCGGCCGGGCGACCAGGCGTTCTTCGACATCATCCATTCGTTCATGGGCTACAGGACGTGCTACTACCGCACGTTCTGCGTGGGGAGCGCCTCCCAGGCCCAGATCGACGCCTATAAGCAATGCAGGGAGTGGCTGGACGCGGCGATTGAGCGCGTACGGCCCGGTGCGAGCACGGCCGAGATCGCGGAGGTATGGCCGACGGCCGAGGAGCTGGGCTTCCCGGACGAGGAGTACTGCTTCGGGCTGCAGTTCGGCCACGGCCTTGGCGTGGCCCTGTATGAGGCGCCGATGATCTCGCGCCTACACTCGCTGGACCACCCGCAGGAGATCGAGGCGGACATGGTGTTTGCGCTCGAGACCTACTGTCCCGCGCGCGACGGACGATCTGCGGCGCGGATCGAGGAGGAGGTGCTCGTCACCTCAGATGGCGCGCGCATCCTGACCAAGTTCCCGGCGGACGAGTTGCTGGTGGCGGGCACGAGCTACGTGCGCGGCGCCGACCTTCCGAAAGCAGACGAGGCGCCGTCCGGGGACGCCGCCCGGGCGCGCGTACCGGCCGGCTACGCATGAGCGCCGAGGCCGCCGCAGCTCGGCGCGGGCCCGCCCGCGAAGAGGTCGACCTCTACACGGGTCTGTATCAGCGGATGTTGCGGATCCGGCGATTCGAGGAGACGGTGCAGTCACTCTTCCTGGCGGGCGAGGTGCATGGGACCACGCACCTCTATTCGGGGCAGGAAGCGGTGGCCGTGGGGATCGCCAGCGTCCTAGCGGATGGCGATCAGGTTGCTGCTACCTACCGCGGGCACGGCTGCGCGCTCGCCCTCGGGCTGTCGCCCCAAGGCCTCATGGATGAGCTGCTGGGCCGCGCGACCGGCATCTGCGCCGGGCGCGCGGGCTCGATGAACGTCGTCGACCGCGAACACGGCCTGATCGGCTGCTTCAGCATCGTCGGCGGAAGCATCGCCGCGGCTACCGGCGCCGGGCTTGCCCTGCGCGGCAGCGGGAAGGTGGCGGTCGCGTTCTTCGGGGACGGTGCGGTCAACCAGGCGTACTTCCCTGAGTGCCTGAATTTCGCGAAGGTGATGTCCCTGCCCGTGGTGTACGTGTGCGAGAACAACCGCTACGGCGAGTTCACGCCGTTCGAGCACGTGACCGCCGGGGACATCTGCGCGCGTCCCGCGGCGATGGAGATCCCCTCCGACTCCGTCGACGGTAACGATATCTGGGCGGTGCGCCGAGCGGCGCGAGAGGCGGTGGAGCGAGCCCGCTCGGGCGAGGGGCCGTCGTTCATCGAGGCGCTCACATACCGCTTCGTGGGGCATTCCAGGAGCGACCCCGGCAAGTACAGGCCACCGGGCGAGCTCGAGAGCTGGCGCGAGCGCGACCCCCTCTCCGTCGCGCGCAGTCGGCTGGCCCGGGACTACGGCGCCGACGCCGGCGCCCTCGATTCGCTGGCCGACGAGGTGGAGGAGGAGATCGAACAGGTCCGCGAGCGCGCGCTTGCCGCCCCCTTCCCGGACACGAGCACCCACGCCAGCGAGTTCAAGGAGTCCTGAGGGCACCATGGCTTCCGTTGTCATTGTTATCGGCGGCACCAGCGGCATTGGCCGCGAGATCGCCCGCACCTACGCGGCCAGGGGAGCGCGCGTCGTCTTGAGCGGACGCGACGCGGAGCGTGCGAGCGCGGCGGCGGCGCAGCTCGAGGGAGACGTCCGGGGCCTCGGGCTCGACCTCGCGGATCCCCACAACATCGGCCCCAGCCTGCGCGGGGTCGAGCGAGTCGACCGGCTGGTCCTGGCAGCGGTCGAGCGCGACGACAACTCGATCAGGGACTACAACATCGACGGGGCGAGCCGCCTTTCCGTCCTGAAGCTCGTCGGCTACGCCGAGGTTGTTCACCAGCTAGTCGGCAGCTTGACCGATGACGCGTCGGTTCTGCTCTTCGGCGGGTTGGCAAAGGACAGGCCCTACCCCGGGTCGACGACCGTGACCTCGGTGAACGGCGCTGTCTCGACGCTCATCAAATCCCTCGCGATCGAGCTCGCGCCGGTGCGGGTGAACGCAATCCATCCGGGAATCGTCGGGGACAGTCCCACCTGGAGCGGTAAGCAGGAGGTGCTCGACCGCGTGCTCGAGCGCACACCGACCGGTCGCCTCATACAGACGAGTGACGTCGTCGACGCCTCGCTCTTCCTGCTCGAAAACCAGGCCATGAACGGCGTGAACCTGGCCGTCGACGGAGGCTGGATGCTGCTGTGACGCGACCCACGCCTGGCAGCGAGACCCTCGAACGCGCCCAAGGAGGCGAGCGTGCACCACCTGAAGCGGCACGAGACGATTACCTTGAGCCCGGCCTACCCGTCGCGCAGCAACGGGTTCACGCGCTGTGCGCTCGTCGACGCGGACGCAGGTTCCGTGCACATGGGGGTCGGTCTGTCGCGGCTCGAGGATGGCCACGTCGACACGCACGTGCACTCGTTCGAGGAGAGCTTCTACGTCCTCGAGGGCGAACCGGTGCTCTACCTCGACGGAAGCGGCATCAGGCTGGCGCCCGGCGCCTGTGGAGTCGTGCCCGTCGGCACTGCGCATGGCTGGCGCATCGATGGCGGGGCCGCGACGTGGATCGACATGATGTCGCCGCGCCCGCGCCGACCGCGCGAGGCTCCGGCCGACACGTTCTTCGTCGGTTCCGTCCCCGCGGGCGAGCCGGCACCGCTGGACGTGCGGGATCCGCGCAACCGCAACCTGTTCCGGCTCGACGACTGGCAGATGGACGTGGACAACCTCAAGGTAGGAGCGCCGGTCGACCAGCCGACGGTATCGGCGAGCATGGCCACCGCTCTCCTCGCCTACAGCGGCATCGCCGTCAAGATGCTCGTCGACCAGCGCCTCGACGCCCAGCTGCACACGATGTTCATGGTCAGGTACCAGCCCGGCGGCGTCGCGCATCCGCACGACCATCCGTTCGAGGAGGCGTACTACATGCTCGAGGGCGAGGTGGAGGTCGTAGCCGACGACCAGCGCTACACGCTCCACCCCGGAGATGCCTTCTGGACGGGTGTCGGATGCGTGCACGCCTTCTACAACACGAGCGGCAAGCACGTCATGTGGCTCGAGACGTCCGCACCTGGACCGCCCGACCGCCACTCCTACCGCTTCAACCGCGACTGGGAGTACCTCGAGGCGCAGGTCGAAGGTTTAGAGGTGGGTCCTGGGACCAGGCAGCGCCAGCCATGAGGCGTCTGGGGAAATTGACAAGCTGTTCAGCGTTACTGCACGGCATGAGAGGTAGCCGCAACCGTTTGCGGCTTGGCTGGTCGAGACGGGCGCGAGGTGGCCCGAGGGGCGAGCGGAGGGAGAGATGACAATGAGGCGGAGTCGCTGGGTTGCGATGCTCGCGGCCCTCGCGTTGACGGCGTCGGCGTGCGGGGACGACGACGGCGGAGCGGAGGGCGGCGGGCCGATCACCGTTGGCTCGACGTTGTCGCTGTCCGGCGTGTTCGGCCCAACCGGAGCGATCCACCGGGTCGCCGGCAGGCAGTTCGTCGAGCGGCTCAACCGGAACGGTGGCCTTCTGGGACGGCAGGTCGAGTGGAGGCTCCTGGACGACAGGTCCGACTCGGCACGGGTCTCGGCGCTCTACGAGCGGCTGATCACAGCGGACCAGGTCGACCTGATCATGGGCCCCTACGCAACCCCCAACATCGTCGCGGCCATGTCGGTCGCCGAGCGGCAGGGCTTCACGATGCCGCAGCACAGCGGGGTCCTCACCTACGCGCTCACCTACCCGTGCCAGTTCCCGGCCTGGTCCGTGGGGACGAACCCGCCCGTCGACGTTCCGAACATGGTGTTCGACCTCCTCGAGAGTCAGGGCGAGCTGCCCGAGCGCGTCGCGTTCGTCACGAACCAGGCCGGGTCGACCGACTTCATCTCCCATGGGGAGCCGGATGCGGACGGGGGGAACGCCGTACAGGTCGCTCGCGACCGTGGCCTTGAGGTCGTCCTCGATACCTCCTACCCGCCCGACACGACGGACTGGGGGCCGATCGCCGCGAGGATCCGCGATGCCGACCCCGACTTCCTGTGGATCAGCGGTGTTGCGCTGGACTCGACGAATCTGATCGAGGCGATGAAGCAACTCCGGTACGACCCGCCGCAGATCTTCGACCTGTTCCCGGCCCCGGGGCCCTTGCTTGGGCTCGGCGAGGATGCCGAAGGCATGCTGGCGGTGTCGCTGTTCGAGCCGAACGAGGCTACGCTCGATCGGCTGGGGAGCGAGGTGCGTGAGATCGCCGAGAGCTTCTCGGCCGCAGCCGAGCGCGCGGGGCTCCAGTACACCGCCTTCGAGACTCAGGCCGCAGCCTCCTGGACGGCGTGGGAGATTCTCGTCGAGGGCGTCAAAGGGGCGGACTCCACGGAGGACCAGCAGGCGATCTGCGACCACCTCAGCGAGAACGGGGCCGACACCACACTATTCGGGCACATCGAGTTCGACTCGGAAGCCAACAACTTCTATCCCAACAAAGGCGGTCTGAAACAGATCCAGGACGGCGAGTGGGTGACGGTGTGGCCGGGCGACATCGCGGCCGCTGACTACGTCCCCGCCGACTGAAGCCTCCGGTTCTGCGTATGACGCAGGAGGTTCAGGCTTTCGTCTCGGGGGCGATGCTCGGCGGCCTCTACGCCATGATGGCGATGGGCTTGTCGGTGACCTGGGGGCTGCTCAAGCTCATCAACCTGGCGCACTTCGGCCTGATTCTCCTCTCCGCGTACGTCACGTTCGAGTTCACGAGCTCGACCGGCCTGGACCCATTGCTGGCGCTAGTCATCAGCATTCCCACGTTCTTCGTGCTGGGAGTGGTGATGCACTGGGCGTTCGACAGGTTCCGGGTGTCGGAATTCAACTCACTCCTGGTGAGCTTCGGCCTGCTCCTCATCATCGTGCAGGTGATCACCAATATCTGGAGCGCGGACTTCCAGCGACTCCCGGCCGTCGAGAATCGGTACGGCGCCGAGTCTCTGCTGATCGCGGACATCGCGCTGCCGTTGCCCAGGATCATCAACTTCGGGGCGGCCGTGGCGGTGGCCGCAACGGCGTGGTATGTGCTCAGCTCTACTTACGTAGGCAAGGCGCTTCGCGCGGTCGGACAGGACCGGGACATGGCCGCCGCCTTCGGCATCGACTACCGGCGCGTGGCCACCGTCGCAGCGGGACTGTCGGCGTCGACCGCGGCTCTCGCCGGCTGTCTTGTGGCGATCGGCGGAGGCATGTTCCCGGGGCTCGCGTTCGAATGGTTCGGGATCGTGTTTACGGTGGTGATCCTGGGCGGGATCGGGAATCTGCTCGGGTCCATGGGGGCAGGCGTGCTCGTCGGGGCTGTCTCGGGCCTGGCCGCGACGGTGTGGGAGCCCTCACACGCCCTGCTGATCACCTTCCTCGTCCTGGTCCTCGCCCTGCTGTTCCGGCCTTACGGCCTGCTCGGACGCAGTCGGGTCTCGTGAGCCGGCGCGCGCTGCTGTCGTTCGTCGTCGCCGGCGCGCTGCTCCTGTTGCTTCCCAGTCTGGGCACGATCGTCGCGTTCCCGACCTCCTATGTCGTCTTTCTCTACTTCATGTCGTTCTGGGTGGCGCAAGCGACCAGCTGGACCATCCTGTCGGGCTTCACCGGCTATTTCAGCTTCGGCCAGGCCGCCTTCTTCGGCGTCGGTGTCTACACGTCAGCGGATCTGGTGACGGAGTTCGGTTGGAGCTACTTCGTCACCATCCCGCTCGCCGGGTTGGCGGGTTTGATACTCGCCCTCGTCGTCGGCGCCGTGGCATTCCGGCTCAGATCGCTGCGAGGGGAGATCTTCGCGCTGCTCACCTTGATCGTCACCTTGATCCTGGCCACGGTGGCGCGGGTGAGCACGTTCGTCGACGGCGGCCAGGGGCGCCAGATCTCGGTTCCCGAGTACCCGTCGTTCCTGGGCGAGTTCTCCGAGATGATCTATCGCCTCGGCGTGGTGGTCGCCCTCGTCGCTGTCGGGGCTGCCTACGCGATCCAGCACTCGCGCTTCGGCTGGGGCCTGTTCGTCATCCGCGACCGTGAGGACGTCGCCGAGGCAATTGGGGTCCCGACCTTCCGATACAAGATGATGGCCATCGGGATCAGCGGTTTTCTGGCTGGGGCGTCCGGCAGCGTCTACGCGCTTCAGATCGGCTTTGTCACCATCGAGCAGGTCTTCGGGCTGACGGTGCCGTTGTTCGTGATCGTAATGAGCGTGCTGGGCGGTCGTGAACACTGGCTCGGTCCCGTCCTCGGGGCGGTGATCGTCTTCACCCTGCAGGATCGCCTGGTGAGCGCGGGGCTTGAGAGCTGGAACCAGATCATCATCGGGGCGATCCTCGTCGTGCTCGTGCTCTTCGTGGGCGAGGGGCTCTACCAGCGCGGCGCCAGGCGCTGGGCTCCGGCGGGCGCGCTGCTCGTGCTGGGGACGGTGGTGCTGGCTGCGACCGGCGCAGTGGACGGTCTCATCGACGCGTTCGCATTCGCGCTGGCGGGCGCCGTACTCATCTTGTTCCTGCCCGTGGAGAGGCTGCCCTGGCCGGAGCGGCGCGGCCTTCAGGTCGCGGGATCGACCCACGAACGGCGGCCGCCATGACGGGCGGGCCGATGCTCGACGCTACGGGCGTGGTCAAGCACTTCGGCGGCGTCACCGCGCTCGACGGCGTCGATTTCCAGGTGCGGGACGGCGAGATCGTGGGTCTCGTCGGCCCCAACGGATCGGGTAAGTCGACGCTCATCAACGTCCTGAGCGGGCGCTACCGGCCATCGCGTGGTCGTATTCGCTTCGGCCAAAGCGACCTTGCCCGGGAGCCGGCCCACCAGATCGCAAGCCTGGGGATCGCCCGCACGTATCAGATCCCGCAGCCGTTCTCCTCGCTCACGGTCCGTGACAACGTCGCCGTGTCGCTGATGTTCGGACACTCGGCGCTCTCGCTCGACGAAGCGCGTGAAGCCGCGCATCGCTACCTCGAGGCCTGTGGGATCGAGGGCTTGGCGGACGCGCTGCCCGACAAGGCGAACCTGCACCAGCGAAAGTTCCTGGAGCTCGCGCGCGCACTCGCCGCCCGTCCCCGCCTCCTCATGCTCGACGAGGTCATGGCCGGTCTGACCCCCAGCGAGGTCGGTGAATCGGTCGCCATGATCCGAAAGGTGCACGCTTCAGGCGTGACGCTGGTCGTGGTGGAGCACGTCATGCGGATCGTCACCGAGCTCGCCACGCGCATGGTGGTACTCAACCGCGGGCGGGTCTTGGCGCAGGGCGCGCCGGAGGAGGTCATGACCAGGGACGACGTCGTCAAGACCTATCTCGGGAAGGCCGGAGATGCTTCTTGAGGTTGTGGACTTGAACGTCGCCTACGGCGATGCGCCGGCGCTCTGGGATGTCTCGTTGAACCTGGACGAAGGCGAGATCGTCACCATCGTGGGCCCCAATGGGGCGGGGAAGACGACGCTCGTGAACGCGATCGTGGGGTTGGCGTCGGTTCGGAGCGGGAGCATCAGGATCAACGGATGGGATGGATCGGGCGTCCCAGCCCATGAGGTCAGCCGGCACGGGGTCGCCATCGTCCCGGAGGACCGGCGGATATTCCCGGACATGTCCGTCCGAGACAATCTCGACATCGGGGCGTTTCGCCGTCCCCTGCGTATCGGCGCCAGGAAGCGTCGGGACTGGGTCTACTCGCTGTTCCCGATCCTGGGAGAACGCGAGACGCAGGTGGCCAGCAGCCTGTCTGGAGGCGAGCAGCAGCAGCTCGCAATCGGCCGTGCGCTGATGTCCGACCCGCAGCTTCTCCTGCTGGACGAGCCCTCTCTCGGACTCGCCCCCGTCCTCGTGGACGAGGTCTTCGACGTCATCAAGAGCATCAACGCTTCGGGGGTCTCGGTCCTGCTCGTCGAGCAGGAGATAACGCGCGCTCTCGGTGTGGCGAATCGAGGCTACCTGCTGGCCGAGGGCCGGATCGCGCTCGAGGGCGAGCCACGCCGGCTGTTGGAGGATCCGGAAGTGCGGCAGGCCTGCCTCGGCATCTGAGCCGCCGCGGGACGGCCGCTTCCGGGCGCCGCGGGCCCGGTTAGCGTTGGTCGGGCGTGTCGACTCGCTCCGGTGGGGTCGGCTCCGCCTCGAATCCCGCGGTCCGCGGGTCGCCGTGGCGGCCGACCACGACCCAGACCGCGGTCACCGGCTCGTCGCCCACGTTCTCCAGCAGGTGGGGGATCGACGAGTCGAACGAGATCGAGTCCCCCGGGCCAAGCTCATGCGGCTGGAAGCCGGTGGTGACCCTGAGGCGGCCGCCGAGGACGAGACCGTACTCACGCCCCGCGTGGCGCATGAATATCCGGTCGCGGCTGGAGGCGCCGCCGACGTCGTACACGACGTGGAGGAAGTCGACCTCCGGATCACGCTCGGCGGTCAAGCGCTCCCAGCGCACGCCGGAATCCAGATCGATCGCCTTGCGGGTGGCCGCGGGCTGGACCGGCCCCGTGGCATCCGTCGCGGCGGGCGGCGCGGCGACCTGTCGGTCCCCCGGGCGCGACGCCGCCGCGCGGCGGGTCGCCTGTCCCGCGCCGGTCGCGAACAGCTCGTCGAGCGACATGTCGAGCGCAGTGACGATCGCGTACAGCGTCCTCACGGAGGGACGCGACCGGCCTGTCTCTATCTGAGACATCGCGCTGGGGGACATACCGACCTGGCGCGCAAGCGCCCGCAGGCTCATCCCTTGGCGCTCACGTTCGGCACGCAGCCGTGACCCCACGTCGCTGTCAAAGGCCTCAGGTGTGCGCCGAGCAGGTTCAACGCGAGTGTTCGCGGCTTTCCCCTTCGGCATCCGCGAAGCCACTATATCCACCGCGTCTGGGGCCACTTGCCCATCGCCAGAGCGGCGTGGCAGGCGGAGTCGGAGCCCCCGCGGTTCGGTGGAACGCGCCTCTCGATGGGATTCAGGCTGGTGCCGTGGCCTCACCTGCCGCCCACTCGGGCAGCAGGCCACCGCGCGAGAGAATGTGGTTCCGGGACGCGTCGAGCTTAGCGATCACGCTTTTCAGGTCGGTATCGAGGAGCTGCCCGCCGCGCTTCACTGCCCGGCCCGCGACAAAGACGGAGTCAACGTTCGAGGTATCCGCGCAGACGACGATCGTCCCCACGGGGTCGAGGAGCGGAGCGGTGTTGATGGCGTCGGTCTTCAGCAGCACGATGTCCGCCTGCTTGCCGGGCGTCAGCGATCCCACGTGGTCGTCGAGCGCACACGCCCGCGCCCCTCCGATCGTGGCGAACTCGAGGACGTCCCTGTGGGTCAGCGTCGGCTCGAATGCGGCGTCCGGCGTAGCCGGGAAGGACCGGATCCGGTCCTGGAGGAGCGCCGTCCGCATCTGCGTGAACATTTCGCCCGGCACGCTTG
This sequence comes from Thermoleophilaceae bacterium, assembly GCA_046462295.1. Taxonomy (GTDB): domain Bacteria; phylum Actinomycetota; class Thermoleophilia; order Solirubrobacterales; family Thermoleophilaceae; genus JACVRW01. The sequence goes on from JBKGUS010000442.1 coordinate 11,572, forward strand.
ACACGACGTCGACACTCAGCGACGGCCGCACGCCGCGCTCGAGCAGCCTGCCGGTCGGCGGCGGGCCGTGGCCCATCAGCATCTCGACGTACGGGGCTACCGAAGTGGTGCCGCCGGTCGAGGCGATCAGGTCGAGTTCCTCGTCGGTCGAGTCGGTGCAGTGGATGTACGTCGTGTCAGGGCCGAGGAGGCCGAGGTCGTCCATGTTCTTCACGTGGTGCACGTGGACGCCCGTGAGCCGCATTCCGACGTGGACGCTGATGCGAATACCGAGGTCGCGCGCGAGCGCCCAGTCATGCTTGGCGACCTCGAAGTTGGAGTTGCCGGGCGCGCGGGCCGCAAGCGCGAGCGTCAGCAGCTGGTCGTCCGAGGAGAAGTACGTATCGCGGATCCGCCGGACGTCCTGCGGGTGGTCCAGTTCGCTGAAGGACCACCACTCGCCGCCGGTGGGGACGCCGTGTGCGTAGACGGCCCGGATACCGGCATCCTTCAAACCTGCGATGGCAGCATCGGAGTGGTCGGGCGTGTTGTTGATGTGCGACCAGTCGAGCAGTGTCGTGACGCCGCCGTTGAGTGCCTCGAGCGAGCCCGCGTAGTTGCCGATGTAGACGTCCTCCGGCCGGTAGTGACCTCCGACGCTCCCGAGCATGACTGCGAAGTAGTGGTCGAGTGTGCAGCAGGGGAGAACGCCGCGCACGGGCGTCTGCCAGGTATGGCGGTGCGTGTCGACGAACCCCGGCATCACGATCATGCGGCTCGCGTCGATGCGCTCGGCGTCGGCGTCGAGGCCGCTTCCGACCTCGACGATCTTCCCGTCCTCCACCAGTACGTCGCCGTAGGGGATTTCTCCTACGTCGGGATCCATCGAGACGATGAATCCATTGCGGATCAAGAGCCTCTCAGTGCTCATGCTCTCTCCTCGCCTCCGTCACGGTTGTCTTGCTTGACCTAGCCGAGGCTATGACCCGGCTCGCGTCCGCCGGCGCCGCAACGCTCCTCGCCGAGTCGTGTGCAGTGGAGGTAAACAAATCGCCGATGGCTGGTCAAGGCCAGCATGACGAGGCCTGCCCCTCCGGGCTCTAAGTTCCGAGTACGCCCGCGTCGTGGACGACGTTGCCGCCGACGACCGTCAGCACCGAGCGCAGCTTCTTGACCGCCTCGCCCGAGACGGTGAAGAGTCCTTGTTGAGGACGATCAAGTCACCGTAGTTACCCACCTCGATCGTCCCCATTCGCGCGAAGCGAGAGTGGGGCGCCTCGGCTGAAACAACCCAAACTGGGGACAGCTCGTAGGAGAAGGTGGAGCTACTGCTCTTCGCGCCAACAGCACTCCGCCCGACCGCGTAGCCGACGGCCGCTTGTCGTCCACGGCAGGAGCTGACGGCATCCGGCCGGAGTGTCGCGTCACGTAGAAAGCGGAAGCCGGTCCGGCGGCCTTCTCGGAGTTGCTCAAAGTGGTGCGGTTCCGGCTGATCGAGGCCGGCGAGGCATGAGGGGCCGGCTGTGACAACAGGCGACGGGTCGCGGCTGGGGCGGGTGGTCTGACGCGAACGCGGCCGGGCCTCCGCTGCCGAGGGGGCGCTTGCCGCGGCTTAGCTTCGGGGCTGGCGCCGGCCCCGCCCGCGGCTCACTCGGCGCGCCGCAGCGCGGCCAGGCGATACTGCGCCGACTCGACCCGCAGGAGTCTGGCTTGATGTCTCGCCGCCGTGCTCGCATCGCAACGCCGCTGACGGTCGCGCTGGCCGCGGCGGTCGCCGCCGGCCCGGGTCCGGCTGCGGGCAACGGTGGGGCGTCGCAGGAGCCGCTGCGCATGAACGAGATCCAGGTGATCGGGACGCATAACAGCTACCACCGTGAGCTGTCGAAGGCCGAGCGCGCCGCCCACGACGCGGTATACGGCGGCGCGGCGATCTATGAGAGCTTCCTGGCCTACAGCCATGCCTCGCTGCCCAACCAGCTCCGCCGGCAGCGGGTGCGCGGACTCGAGCTCGACCTGTATCCCGATCCCGCCGGCGGCCTGTACGCCAATCCGCTCCTGCGCCAGCGACTCGAGGCGGGGCCGCTCACCGCCCCCGCGTGGTACCGACCAGGCGCCAAGGGTCTGCACACGCATGACCTCGACTACAACTCGACCTGCGTGCGCCTGGTCAGCTGCTTGCGAGTCGTGCGGCGCTGGTCGCGGGATAATTTTCGCCACGTGCCGCTGCTCGTCATGCTCGAGCTGAAGGGCACAGACCCGATCGCCGGCCCGGCCGGCGGCATCACAGTCCCCCCATGGAACGCGCGCACGCTGGACGGCCTCGATTCCGAGATCCGTTCGGTGTTCCGTCCCGGTGAGGTGATCACCCCCGACGACGTGCGGCGGCGCGGGCTCACCCTGCGGCGGTCCGTGCTCCGGTATGGCTGGCCGACGCTGCGACGAGCCCGCGGCCAGGTGATCTTCCTGATGGACAACAACCCCGGGCCGATCGGCGCCGCCTATACCCGCGGGCGCCCGAGCCTCGAGGGGCGGGTGCTGTTTACGAACGCCCGGCCTGGCGCACCCGACGCCGCCTTCGTCAAGCGAAACGACCCGACCGGCCCCAACCTGCAGCAGATCCGGAGGCTCGTGCGCGCCGGCTATCTCGTGCGCACGCGCTCCGACGAACCGCTCGCGACGGTCCTGTCCGGCGACCGGACCCAGCTCAGAGCCGCGCTGACGAGTGGGGCGCAGCTCATCTCGACCGACTTTCCCGAAGTGGGAATGAGCGCCCGCTACGACAGTGACTACCTGGCGGCGCTGCCGGGCGGCGGCCCGGCCCGCTGCAACCCGGTGCTTAGGCCGCCAGGGTGCCGCAGCCGGAGCCTCGAGCCAGGTCGGTCGGCGCGGCCGCTGGCGGCACCGCGGGGCGGCTGAGCGCCTGCTCGACGGCGGCAGCGAGGAATGACGCGACCACGAGAGGCGTCCTGCTCGCCGTCGCCCCGACCGAGCGGATGGCAGCCCAGCGCCGCGAGGCGGAGCGGGCCGTCGCGTTGTTCGGCGACGGACTCCAGGAGGAGCGCGACAGGCTCATGCGGGCAGCCCAGGCGGCGATCGACCCCGGCATCGAAGAGCAGCTCCCGCCGGCGTGACGGCCAACGCCGTGAGCCCCGGCTCGACGCGCACGCCGATCCTGGCCGAGAGCGCCCGGCTCTACGGCCTGGCGTCCGCCGAAGCGTTCGCGGAGCAGCAGCTTGTGGAACGGCTCCTCGAGCCCGACGAGGTGGCCGCGATGATCGCCTGGCTCGCCGGTCCAGGCGGCGGCGCGGTCACGGGCGCCGGCATCCCGGTGGACGCCGGGCTGGCGGTCTGACGCCCGGCCCTCACCCTGGCCGGCCGCCCGTCACCGCGGGACGGGCGGTGAGGTAGCCCGGCGCGTCGGCGTCGATGTGGTCGGCGAGCCGGGTTGCGAGCGCCATGATCGTCAGCGAAGGGTTCACCGACAGCGTGCGCGGCACGACCGAGCCGTCGCCGACGAACAGCCGCTTGACGTCATGGCTCTCGCAGTTCGAGTCCACGGCCGACTTCGCCGGATCCGAACCCATGCGGCAGCTGCCCTGCATGTGCGTCGTCAGCAGGCCCGTCCAGACCACGCGGGTGGCGCTCGCGGCGAGCAGCACCTCCCTACTGAAGTCGAGTGCGCCCTCGAACCGCTCCCACTCGTGGTCTTCGGTCTCCTTCGCGTAGACCTCCTGGCCGTTCTCGTCGAGGCTGACCGAGGCGTTGTTCTCGTCGTTGGCCATCAAGAACATCCCCAGCCAGTAGGGGAAGCGGTCGACGGCCTCGACGAGCGCCTTGCCCCAGAGCGGGATGCCCTCCTCGTCTACGAGCGTGGTGGCGAAGCCGATCGGATCCTGGATCGTCGTCGCCTCGACCACGAAGCCGCCGTCCTCGTCGCGCTGGCGGTCGAGGCAGTGCGCGGTGATCGGATAGACCCGGTCGCAGTACTGCCGCTCGTCGAAGAGGCCGTAGACGAGGCGCGCGGGGTGCAGGCCGAGGTTCTGGCCGATCTGTCTCGCGGCCGGGGAGCCCCCGGCCAGCTCGGGAATTTCGGAGCGCATCAGCAGGCCGGGCGTGCTGAGCGCGCCCGCGGCCACGACCACGACGTCCGCGCCCAGGGTCCGCGTCTCGCCGGTGCCGTCGTCGTACTCGACCCCGGTCGCCTGGAGCACTCCGCCGCGCTCCTCGACGAGCACCCGCTGGACGGTGCAGCCGGCGCGGAGGTCGAGCCGCCCGGTCGCCCAGGTGTCGTGGATGTAGGTGTTGAGCGTCGACTTGCCGGCGTTCGTCGGGCACCCCTGGAGGCAGGAGCCGCACTTCATGCAGTTCGTGTCCGTGTACGCGTCGACCGACTCGAGGCTCGCGCCGAGCGCGTCGAAGCCCCGCTTCACCGTGTGGACGCTGGGAGGCCAGTCGTCGCGCCGCCGGACCCCGAGCCGGCGCTCGACCCGCTCGTAGTAGGGCGCCAGGTCCTCCTTGCCGAGCGGCTCGCCCGCGCCGCCCGTCGGCCGGCTCGCCGCGGCCCACTTGTCGAGGTCGTGGTCGCCGGCGCGGAAGGCGACCTTCGTGTTGATGGTGGTGCCGCCGCCCACGCAGCGACCGGCCACCATCCCCAGGAACTCGGTGCCGTCCGGGCGCATCTGGCAGAGCCGTATCGGCCACCACAGCTCGTGCGTCGCCTTCGCCTCGAAGCGTGTGAAGTCGGGCGCCGTCAGGTGCGGTCCGGTCTCGAGCAGCACGACCTGCCGCCCGCGGTCCGCGAGCTCGCCCGCCACGACGCCGCCACCCGCGCCCGCACCGACGACCACGACTTCGACTTGCTCGCTCACGCCGGCCCGCCCAGGAACGAGAAGTCCTTGTCGAGGCGCATGGCGAGCGGGTGGTCGTACCCGATCTGCTCCCACGCCCTCGGACCCCGGTAGTCCGACGGCGCCCAGTCGGAGTAGAAGGCCTCGACCGCCAGGGACCGCAGCATCGGGAACTCGGGGGTGAACATCCGCTCCCGCACGAACTGCTCGCCGTCTTCGACAGCGCCGTCCCAATCGGCGAGGGCCGCGCGGACCGCCTCGACCTGCGGGGGCTGCCAACCACTCGCCGCGGCGTCGATGTAGAGCTCCGGGCTCACCCGCCCGGAGCCCGGCACGATGACCTCACAGACGGCGGCGAGCACCTCGGCCTCACGCTCGTTGAACGTCCTAAGCTCGGCCACAGCGCGATCCTCTCCTCGGTCCGGCCGTTCCACGGTCGCGCCTGGCCGGAGCGCGGTCAAGCGCGCGCGATGACTTTCAGTAGATCGCGAGGTCTACGCGGCAACGTCGACGCGGAGTTGAGAAGTGGAAGCGATACACGATGTGCGTTACGTCCCCAGCTCAGAAAACAGATCGGACGGCGCGTGGCTCGGAGGGCAGCTCGAACTCTTCTGCAACGGCACGCGCTTTCCCTACGCGTTCCGCTGATCGCGCATCCGACCCGGGGATCCCGTCTAAGGCTCCTCGTCGGCTGATTCGGCCTCGACGTCGTTCGAGCCCTCCGATGGCGGCGAGGCTGCCGGTCTAGGATCGGCCCGCTGTCATGGACAGAGACCGTTCCAACGCCGCTCACGTTTGGACCTGGCTCTCCGTCTCTCTGCCAAGGTGGCCTGCCTGACTGGCGGTCTTCTGGATCGCCGCGGCGCCTTGGCGACCAGACCACTCCCCGCGGGATACTCGGCGGACGATGGCGCAGGAGAACGTGGAGATAGTGCGGCGTGGCTACGAGCGCTTCAACCGTAGTGGCGAGGTGGACTACAGCGTCCTCGACCCGGAAATCGTTTATGACCTGTCGCGGCGAACCTTTGACCCCCTTGTCTTTCGCGGTCATGAAGGAGTCCGGGAGTTCCTGAGGCTCATTTGGGAGCAGTGGGCATCCAGGCGAATGGAGCCCCAGGAGCTCATCGACGCGGGAGACAAGGTCGTCGCTTCTGTTCGTCTGGTTGGGGTCGGCAGGCAAAGCGGAGTGGAAACGACGGCCAACGCCGCTCACGTTTGGACCTTCCGCGAAGGCAAGATCGTGCGGCTGACGGTGTTCCAGACAATGGAAGAGGCCGTCGAAGCCGTGGGGCTGCGGGGGTAGCGCGCTCGTCACTCACCACCCCAACCAGCCGGTTCGTCGTTCGTGCATCGGGCACAGTAGGGCCTGATCCCGCCGTGCGGGCGGGCGCCGAACGTCTCGGTGTAGTTGGTCACGGTCATCGGCACGGATGAGTGCAAGGCAAGCGCCCAGCCATTCGGATCTCATCGACTCCTACGGGGAGAATGGAGTCCTCGCGGTCCTGCGCGGGTTCGCCGCCTAGCAGGCTGAGGCCGCCGAGCGGGGGGCCGCGCTGTGCGTACCCGGATCGTGAGCTTCGAGTGCTGCGGTGACAGAGCTACTTCCGTAGCCCCACGGCTGCGAGTGCTTGCGCTTCGGTCCCGTAGTTGGCCCACCAGACGCATTTGCGGTCACGCCACTCCGCGGCGCTCCAGAACACCTCATCGAGCGGCGTGCTGCTACCCGCCCCGTGGCCGCGCATGCGCACGGCTGCGAGCGTCACGTCGCCCAGGTCACGTATGGCGATGGTCTCGACGACGATGTCAGGCAGAAAGTCGACGAGCTCTCCCCACCAACGGCGGATTCCGTCCTGCCCGTGATAGCCGCCCTCGATCGCAACCACGCGCGGGCGGGCCTCCACGCGAGCGTCCATCAGCGCCAGGAACGCATCGAAGTCGCGTCGGTTCAAGGCGTCATAGGCCTGGCGAGTCAAGTCCACGTTCTGCTGCGACATCGATCGCGCCAGTATCGACCACTGCCATCGGGAGGCACCTTGGGGGGCCGGTACTCGTCTCGGGGCATCAAAGAAGGCGGCGTGTGAGCTCGCCCCTTGGAGCAGGGCGGCGCCCCCTACCGGATGAACAACCTCCGCGACTGCCACGAGGCCAAGACAGCGGAGCAGAACCGCAGACGGGAGGCGGATCTAGCGCCTGATGATGTTGTGGATCTCGAGGATCTCCGGCTCGCCCGGCTCTATCCCTACCTCCGCGAGCATGGGCATGAGCCGCTCCCCGAACGCTTCGAGCTGTTCGCGGGAGTCCCAGATCTCGCTGACCCGAACATTGCCGTCCTGCAGGAAACACACGTGGGTGTCGAGGCCGTCCGGCGGAAAGCCGCCAGCCTGCTCCAGACGGCGGATGGTCTCGTCGTACTGGTCGGTGCTGGTCGCGCCAGCCGGGGCGAAGCGGATCAAGACGCTCATCGCGGGCCTTCCTCGTGCCGGGATCGTGGCGACTCTAACCGACATCGCTAATCCCGGTGGGAGGGTTCGCAATGCGCTCGCATGACCGTAGGACCGCGCCGGTGGGTCACCGCGGAAAACCCAAAATCCCGGCGTAACCCACGATTCCGGTTCGGGCACGCGTCCACCCAGCCGTTCGGGCGCCGCGCCTTCGCGTCTTGTATCGCTCCTCGCGCCCCCAGAAGACGTTTCGCCGCCAGGGCGTCCCACGTTTGGTTGCGAGTCCGCGAAGGTAGGCCACGACGCGACCCTCCGGCCGGATGCACACCGAAGGAGCTGACTGGCGCCGGAGGTCCTGCGTCCCGTCGGGTCCTGGGCCAGGGTTAGCCCGGGGTGGACCGGGCATTGGCGCAGAGCGAGCACACCCACCCCACAGGAGCGCCGCATGGAGGCCACACCGCAAGAGCCCATCACCCCCGAAGCGATCACCATACGACAGGTGACGCACTACCAGACCTCCTGGACACAGAGCGAGGCCGGCTTGCCGGGCGCGTTCTCCGTTCAACTCATTCTTGACCAGGGCGCGGCGGAGTACGTGATCCGACCCACGGCAGACGATCTCGACGTTCTCCTGCAACTACTCGAGAGCGGCGAGGAGGTCTACTTCGACCTCAACCGCAAGGTGCTCATATTCGGAAACGAGTCGGTAGGCGGCTGACGGGCTGGAGCGGTCATCGATCTGGCGCAGAGTGACGATGCGCTGGCGGTTCCTCGTGAGGCCCTTGGCGAGGTGGGCTCGTATCCCGTACAGGGAGTTCACGCACCACTGCAGCTGGTCGAGCGCAGGTTCGGCGGCCTGTTGGTACCGCTCGGCTTCCCGCGCACGATGCGGAACACCCCCTGCGCGCATGCCCACTGGAGTCCTCCCTCGATACGTCGCTTCGGAGCCGACTGCCCGGTATGGCCTCGTGCAATCTCCTTGGCCGGCAGCTGTTTCGATGCACGTGCGCCGGTAATCAGATTGCCATGCAAGTCCTTGGTCTCATCGTCATCGGGATCGTCATTGGTCTCATCGCGCGCCTGGTGCTGCCCGGACGCCAGCGGATAGGCGCTTGGTTCACAGTGCTGCTTGGCGTCGCCGGCGCGCTGATCGGAGGGCTAGTCGCGAGCGCGCTCGGAACCGGCGACATCTTTGAGCTCAACTTTCTCGGCACGATTGTCGGGGTCATCGCTGCGGCGGGGCTCATCGGCGCCGCGGACCGCGCAGGCATAGGCCAGCACCGTCGACGCGACGCCCTCAAGCCGAGCGGACGACGCAATCGCGACGCGCTGAAGCCCAGCTAATCGGCCTTCCGCGCTAGCTCGAGGTCTGAGGGCTGATCGCGCGAGGGCTCTCGACACCGAGATCGCGGCGGAGGTCGTGCTCGGGCAGAACACGATCAAGGCGCACGTCGCCCACGTGTTCGGCAAGCTCGGTTCTGCGCGACCGCGTGCAGGCGGTCGTACTGGCCTACGAGACAGGACTCGTGGCCCCCAAACTCTCGCCCGAAGAGGGCGATCCGACGGCCTGAGTGCCGGCCCCAGCGCTATCGCGTCCGCGCGTGGCGAGAGTGAGGCGACTCCCGGCGACCGCGCCCGCTCACGTCCAACCCGGTGGCGCGGACGCCTCGCGGACGCGCGCTTGCTTCTCGTCGGAGCGGCAGCGCGGCTACGTCTGATCGGGCTCCGCGCCGCGCTGCCGAGATTCGTCCAAGGCGGCAGCGCGGGACGTTGGGCACCCCACACGACTGCCTCGCGTCCGAAGCGGGTGCGGGGGTGATTAGCGGCCAACGATGCGGAAATGCCTCGACTAGCGCTTGAGCGTCGCCAGATCGGGGACCTCGGCGTCGAGGTCGCCCCGCGGCGAGACGCCCACAAGAATCGCGCGCGCGGCGGTGTGGCGGTAGCGCAGCTCGCAGCGAGTCCTGCGCTGGGGCTCGATCCGGTGCGGGCAGCGCACGGCGGCGGTCTCGTCGTCGCTCGCGCCGTCGAAGCGCAGCTCGAGGCGGCGCTCGGCCTCCAGTGCGGATATCGGCGTTGGCGGCGGGGGCAGAATCGGCACGGGCGTCGCGGCCGACGGCGGAGCATCCTCATCCGCGATCAACACGATCGTGGCGACGGCGGCCATCGCGGCGACGCCGAGCGCCCAAGCAGTGCGCCCCCGGACGCGCTGGCCGCGCCCGTCTGGCCGAAGCCGCCCCAGCACACGCCCGCCCGGTCGCGGCAGCCGGCGCCGCTCGCCGGCGTCCAATAAGGCGAAGCCGCAGCGCCGGCAGCGGGCCGCCCCGGCCGGGCATGCGGCT
>JBKGUS010000443.1:0-9165 GCA_046462295.1 Thermoleophilaceae bacterium
CGCCGGCTGCGCCCCGCCGGCCTCGGCCGCGATCGCGCTCCGGGCCCGCTCCGTCGCCACGTCCGGCCGCCCGCTCACGAACCAGGCCACGGCCGCCGTGCCGAGCACCGCCTGCCCCGGCTCGTCGTGCTCCACCGGCCACGTCCCGAGTGCCTCCTCGCACAGCTCGGCGATCTCGGTCGCGTGGGCCGTGTGCGCCAGCGCCCAGAGCGGGGCCAGCAGGCGCAGCGCCCGCTCGCGCGAGGGCTGCTGGCGCATCGACCAGCGCGCCGCCGCTCGGATCTCGTCGAAGGCTGCCAGCCCGTCCCTGAGCATCGCGCCCGACCAGGCGGTCTCCCCGTCGCGCCGCGCGCGGTCGGCCCGGCCCGCGTAGTGCTCGGCGTGCAGGGTGCGCCGGTGCGCGTCGTCGCCGCGCCCGGCGAGGCGGTCGGCGCCGTAGTGCCTCAGCGTCTCGAGCATGCCGTAGCGGGTCCGCCCCCCGGCATCGCCCGCGCGCAGCAGGGAGCGCTCCACCAGCCGGTCGAGCAGGTCCAGGACATCCCCCGGCTCGACGCCGTGCCCGCTGCACACCGCCACCGCCGCGTCCAGGTCGCACCCGCTCGCGAACACCGACAGCCGCTCGAACACGAGCCGCTCGGGCTCGTCGAGCAGCCGGTAGGACCAGTCCACCGCAGCCCGCAGCGTCCGGTGCCGCTCGGAGCCACGCGACCGAGCGCGGGCGAGCAGCGCGAAGCGGCTGTCGAGGTGCTCCGCGATCTCCGCCGGGGACAGCGAGCGCACCCGCGCCGCCGCCAGCTCCAGGGCCAGGGGCAGCCCGTCCAGTCGGCGGCAGATCCGCAGCACGGCCTCCGCGTTCGAGGCGTCCAGCTCGAAGTCCCAGCGCGCCAGCCGGGCGCGGTCGAGGAACAGCGCCACCGCCTCCGAGGCCACCACGTCCTCGAGCGATTCGCGGTCCGGCAGCTCGAGCGGCCCGAGCGCCAGCACGGCCTCGCCGTCCACGCCGAGCGGCTCGCGGCTGGTGGCAACCAGCCGCGCGTCCGGACACTCGGATAGCACGCGCTCGGCCAGCTCCGCCACGCCCCGCACCACGTGCTCGCAGTTGTCCAGCACCACCAGCAGCCCGCGCTCGTTGATCACGTCCACGACCGCCTGACCGGGTTCGCCGGCCGCGGTGTCGCGCCCGAGCGCGGACGCCACGGCGCCCGGCACCGAGTCGTCGTCGTCGATCGCCGTGAGTAGGCACCAGCGCACGAGCCGCGGGTCGGCCTCCGTGGCCAACACCTCCGCGGTCATCCGCGTCTTTCCCACCCCACCTACGCCGGTGACCGTCACCAGCGGGCCGCGGCGCACCAGCTCCGAGAGGCGCGCACGCTCGCGCTCGCGTCCGAAGAAGGCCGTCCTCGACGCGGGGGCATGCGCGCGGCCGTGCCGCAAGCGTCGGGCTCGGCCGGGCGCGTAGCGGATCACGTCGTGCCGCGCGCGCCCGGCTCGGCCCGGCGCGCTGCGGCTGCCCTCTGAACCGTCGGCCACGAGTCGTCCTCGCGCCGATCGTACGCGCTCCTCACGTCGTGATGCCAGACCTCACGCCATATATGCGACTGGCCCCGAACAAGAAGGTCGCATGAGCATCGACGCCGTTTCGGCTTCGCAGAAGTCCGCCGAGGCCCTCCACGGACTTGCCCGGTTCCCCCTCATGGAGGCGCTCTACGGGCGCCGCGCGCGCCGCGTGGCGCTCGGTGCGCACATCCCCGACGGCCCGCTGGCCTACGAGTCGCCGCACGACCCGGTGCCGCTCAGCGAGCTCGAGCGCCTCGTGGTGCTCACCTCGATGGCGGGCACCACCGGCTGGCACTACTCGATCACGCGCAGCGACGCGTACAGGGGGATGGCCACCTACGCGGCGGGCGCGGCGGGCCGCACGTTCCCGTCCGCCGCCGGCTTCCACACCTCGGAGCTGTTCTTCACCGACGACTCCGGCACCTACCTCTTCCCCACGCGCGATGCGGGCGCCCTCGTCGACCCCGCCGACGAGGAGATCACGCCCGAGCTCATGGTCGAGCGCCACGCGGAGCGGCTGGTGAAGCTATCGGACGAGCGCATCCACCTCCCCCGCGAGGAGCCCTACCTCGAGGGCCACAACACGTGGTGCGTGAACGTGCCGGGCTCGCTGCTCGCCTTCCCCGTCGGCGACCTCGCCCAGCACGCCCTCGCCGGCCTCTGCTTCCTGGTGCAGAACGGCTACTGCCTCACGGACGACGTGAACGGCCGGCCGATCCCGGGGATGGAGCGCTACCGCGGCCTCGTCGATCCCGACGACCCGTTCCCGCTCACGTTCTTCGACCAGTACATGCTGGCCGAGATCACGGCCGAGCTGGCCTCATCGTGCTACGCCGGCGTCCTCACGCTCCAGGCGATGGGTCTCGGCGGCTGGATGTTCGACGGCGTCGACCGCTTCTCGATGCTGGGCGCGTCGGGCAACCGCGAGGTGCCGGGGCTCGGCTTTCGGTACGACGAGGACGACCGCTGGTCCGTGCCCAACCCGACCGGCCGCGAGGGTGTGTTCGAGGCGTACTGCCCGCCTCACTACGACGACATGCGCCACGCGGTGGAGGCGTTCTGCGAGCGCAAGTTCGGCAAGGGCGGCCCTCACAACAAGGAGACGCCCGGTGCCTGGAGCGAGTCAGCCTTGATCCGCTCGAGCGCGCAGGTACATGACGAGCGCTTCCGCGAGTGCGTGGCGACCCAGGCGCAGTACGTGTTCGACACCTTCGGGAAGTTCCCGGCCACCGTGCCCTCGCTGATGATCCTCAACTACGTGCAGGCCCACCATCTGGACCTGGACTTCTACGACGACAAGTTCCGCCCGGGCTCGTACCTGCGCACGCACGCGGAGCACATGGAGGTGTGGCACTGATGCCGTACGTCGAGATAGACGGAACCGGTCTCTACTACGAGGCGGCCGGAGCGGGCGAGCCCGTCGTGTTCGTGCACGACAACTGGTCCGACCACACCACGTGGCGCCTGACCGTGCCCGAGCTGCCGGGGTCCCTGCGCGCCATCGTCTACGACCGGCGCGGCTCCGGCCGCAGCCAGCGCACCCGGGAGAGGCTGACCAGGCGCCTGCACGAGGACGACCTCGCGGCTGTGATCGAGGCGCTCGGGCCGGGCCCCGCGCATGTGGTCGGCAACTCGTACGGCGCCTCGATCGCTCTCGGGCTGGCGGCGCGCCGGCCGGAGCTGTTCCGCAGCCTCGTGGCGCACGAACCGCCGCTGCTGGCGATCGCGAGCGACGATCCGTCGGCCCGCGCCGCGATCGCGCAGACGCAGGCGAGCCTGGGCGCCGTGGTGGAGCGTGTCGAGGCCTGCGACCTGGCCGGAGGCGCCGAGCAGTTCGTGGATGAGGTTGCGCTGGGCCCCGGCGCGTGGGCGACGCTGCCCGAGCCCATCCGGGAGATCATGATCGCCAACGCATCGGCGGTCGCGGAGGAGATGCGCGACCCGGCCCTCGCGAGTGTGGATCTTGAGGCGCTGGCCGAGATCGACGTCCCGATCCTGCTCACCAAGGGCGACCAGAGCCCGGCGTGGTTCTACGGGATCGTCGACCGGCTCGACGACGCGATCGGTGGGGCGCGCGTGGCCACGATCCCCGGCGCCGGCAACAACCCGCACGCGACGCACCCGGCCGAGCTCGCCGCCCTGGTGGCGGCGCACGCCGAGGTCCGGGAGGCCGTCCGATGACCGGCAAGATCGGGCGCGTCGAGCTCTCGGACGGCGTCCGGCTCGAGTACGAGGAGCGGGGCGACCCCGACGGGGTGCCCGTCCTGCTGCTGCACGGCGCGACCGACTCCCGGCGCTCGTGGGACCCGGTGCTCCCCCACCTCCCACCCTCCGTCCGGGCGATCGCCCTGAGCCAGCGCGGCCACGGCGACGCCGAGCGGCCCGGCCAGGCGAGCTACCGCTACGAGGACATGGCGGCCGACGCCGTGGCCGTCATCGAAGCCCTGGACCTCGATCCGGCGATCGTGGTCGGGCACTCGATGGGTGCCTGGGTGGCGGAACGGGTGGCCATCGACCATCCGGAGGTCGTGCTCGGCACGGTGCTGGTGGGCGCGATCGGCCCAGGCGGCGAGAACGCCGTGCTGGTCGAGGTCCGCAACGAGGTGGCGGGGCTTGCCGATCCCATCGACCCCGAGTTCGCCAGGGAGTTCCAGCTCGGCACCACGGAGCGGCCCCTGCCTCCGTCGATGCTGGACGGGTTCGCCGCCGAGAGCCTCAAGCTGCCGGCTTGGCTGTGGCACCGCCTGTTCGACGGCTTCCTCGAGATCGATATGAGGTCGGAGCTCGGCGCGATCCGGTCGCCCGTCCTGCTGCTGTGGGGCGATCGCGACGTGTTCGACACACGCGCCGAGCAGGACTGGCTCCTGGAGACGCTTCCCGACGCGCGCCTGACGGTCTACGAGGGCACCGGCCACGCGGTGCACTGGGACGAGCCGGAACGGTTCGCGGCCGACCTCGCGGCTTTCGCCCTCGCTCAGGGGCGCAGCCGGATGATGTCGTCGTCCGAGTCGTCCGGCCGGTCGAAGCGAGCGTTGACGGCGTAGATGAACCGCTTGAACGGCGCGATCGTCGTCGGGACGTCGAGGAGCGGGTCGGTCAGCTCCTCCTCGATCTCGCCCTCGCGCAGGTCCCGCTTCAGGTCGACCACGGCGATCCTGTTGTCGCGGTTGCGGACGACGTAGAGCGTCTTCCCCCGCAGCAGGATCCCGTCGCCGTTCACGACGGTTCCGTCGAGCTCGATCTCGCGGCTGCGGCCGCTGCGCGGCTTCACGGAGAACAGCTGGCCGGTGTTGCTCTTCACCATGATCAGCCGGCGACCGTTGCCGACCTCCTCGATCCCGTTGGCGTTGAAGCCCGGCGTGTAGACGAAGTCGCCTGTGATCGGGACGATCTGCGGCTCGCCAAGCTGGCCGTGCCGGCCGATCCTGACGCGGTAGAAGCGCTGGACCTGGGAGTCCGTGAAGTAGGCCGCCTTGCGGGTCAGGACGACGTCGTTGATGAATCCCGCGTCCGGGATCGAGAAGCTCGCGACGTCCTCCCCGCTCTCCGAGTCGTAGACGTAGATGCCCTTGGAGGCGCCACCCGCGACGAACAGGAGGTCGTGGCGCCGGTCGACCTTGAGGCCGGTGTGGTTGCGACCTTCATGTGGCGGCACCAGCACCGCGCCCTCGCCGGTGCGGTACGAGCCGCGGTAGACGGATCCCTGCGGGATCGAGCCCACGTAGAAGGAATCCTTCGGCCCGCTTGCGATGCCCTCGGGCCGGAACTCGTCCGGCAGGGCGATCGTGCGCTGGGCCTGCTCGCCGGCCGGGGCGGCCGGAGCCAGCAGGGCGAGGACGGCGACTGCTGTTGCGAATGCGATCCGAAGCATGCGTGATCCCTACCGGGGTACGCCGCGACGTACACGAAGGTTCAACCGCGCTTCACGCGTCCCGCGCGGGCACCGGCGCTCGGCGCGCCGCGCCGGCGCTCGCCGTCACGACGAGCGCGATGGCCACCAGCTCACGCGTGACGAGGCCCTCGTCCAGCACCACGAACCCCGCAAGCGCCGCTACGGCGGGCTCCAGGCTCATCAGGACCCCGAACACGCCGACCGGCATCGTGCGCAGCGCCTCCAGCTCGAGCGTGTACGGGATGGCGGATCCCAGCAGGCCCACCGCGACGCCCGCCAGCAGGACCTCCGGGACCAGCAGCTGCGATCCGCCGTCCGCGATGCCGACCGGCGCCAGCGGGACCGTGGCCACCACCATCGCGAGGGCCAGGCCCGCGCCGCCCGGGAAGGACCGGCCTATGCGCGCGCTGAGCAGGATGTACGCGGCCCACAGCACGCCGGCGATGAGGGCGAGCGCCACACCGAGCCGGTCGAGGCCGCCGCCCGAGCCCAGGTCCGACAGCAGGAGGATGCCCGTCGCGGCGAGCACCACCCAGAGCAGGTCGAGCGGCCGGCGCGACCCGAACACGGCCACGCCTAGCGGCCCCACGAACTCGAACGTGACCGCTATCCCGAGCGGGATCCGCTCGAGCGAGGAGTAGAAGCAGAAGTTCATCGCGGCCAGCACGAGGCCGAAGGCGAGGGCCAGTCCGAGGTCGCGGCGGTCGTGGCCGGCGAGCCGCGGCCGCAAGATCAGAGCGAGCACGATCGCCGCGACCAGCGTGCGCACGAACACGGTTCCGCCGGCCCCCAGCTCGTCGAAGAGCGTCTTCGCGAACGCCGCCCCGAACTGGACGGAAGCGATGGAGGCCAACACGAGCAGGGTCGGGGGCACCGCGCAATACTGCCTGTGTGGTCATCAAGGATGCCGCGCCGCCGGTGGTCGGCCGCGAGCGCACGTACGAGGAGCTCGAGTCGATCTTCGCCGGAGTCGACGCCCCGTTCGCGCTCGTGGACCTCGACGCCATGTGGTCGAACGGGCAGGAGATGCTGGCGCGCGCGCAGGGCACGCCGATCCGCGTGGCGAGCAAGTCCGTTCGCTGCCGCGCGCTGCTGGGCGAGATGCTCGACAGGCCCGGCTTCCGGGGCCTGATGACTTTCACGCTGCGCGAGTCGCTCTGGCTCCACGGCCACGGCTTCGACGACCTGCTGCTCGCCTACCCCACCGGCGACCGCGGCGCACTGGCCGAGCTGGCGCGGCACGACACCGAGCGCGCGCCGATCCTGATGGTGGACTCCATCGACCACCTCGACTACATCGAGTCCGCGGCCGGGCCGGGCGGGCCGCCGATCCGGGTCTCGATCGAGCTCGACGTGGGCTGGTGGCCGCTCGGGGGACGCGTCAAGGTGGGCGCAAAGCGCTCCCCCGTCCGAACCCCGGAGCAGGCGCAGGCGCTCGCGCGCGAGATCGCCGCCCGGCCGCGCTTCGAGCTGGCCGCGCTGATGGGCTACGAGGCCCACATCGCGGGGCTCGGCGACCACCCGCTCGGCAAGCGCTTGCAGGCTCCGCTGATCCGGCTGATGAAGCGCCGCTCGGCCGCCGAGATCGCGGAGCGGCGCGCCGCCGTGGTGGCCGCCGTGCGCGAGGTCACCCCCGTGCCCATCGTCAACGGCGGCGGCACCGGCAGCGTGCATCTCACCCGCCGCGAGCCGGTCATCACCGAGATCACTGCAGGGTCGGGTTTCTTCGCCTCCACCCTGTTCGACCGCTACGCCGACTTCGAGCTCACCCCCGCCGCGATGTTCGCCATGCCGGTGGTGCGCAAGCCGAGCGGCGGCGTGGCCACCCTTCTGGGCGGGGGATACCACGCCTCGGGCGCCGCCGGGCTCGACCGCCTGCCGGCCCCGTACCTCCCCCGCGGCCTGCGGCTCGACCCCCAGGAGGGCGCCGGCGAGGTGCAGACGCCGGTGCTGGGCGCCGCCGCGGCCAGCCTGCGGATCGGTGATCGCGTCTACCTCCGCCACGCCAAGGCGGGCGAGCTGTGCGAGCGATTCGACCGGCTCCACCTGGTGAGCGGCGGCGAGATCGTGGACGAGGTCCCGACCTACCGCGGTGAGGGCCGCTGCGAGCTGTAGGCCGCGTCACCCGCATGGCGCAACCTCGTCGCGTCTGGGGTGTTTCAGCCTCGGTGCGCCGACTGGCCCTCCTCTGCCTGCCCGTATTCGCCCTGCTGCTCACGGCCGGCCCCGCCGTGGCGCGGCCCAACGTGGTCGTGCTGATGACCGACGACCAGACGTTGGCCTCGCTCTCCTCCATGCCGAAGACGAACGCCCTGCTGGCGGCGCCCGGGACGGTGTTCGAGCAGACCACCGCCACCTTTCCGCTCTGCTGCCCCTCGCGGGCGACGGCCCTGACGGGCCAGTACGCGCACAACCACCAGATCGTGCACAACGTCGGCGACTTCGGCGGTCACCGGAAGCTCTCGCACGCGAACACGCTGCCGGTC
Organism: Thermoleophilaceae bacterium; assembly: GCA_046462295.1. GTDB lineage: Bacteria > Actinomycetota > Thermoleophilia > Solirubrobacterales > Thermoleophilaceae > JACVRW01. The sequence goes on from JBKGUS010000443.1 coordinate 7,936, forward strand.
TGGCTGCAAACCGCGGGCTACCGCACCATGCACGTGGGGCGCTACCTGAACGGGTACGAGTACTCGGACGGCGTGCCGCCGGGGTGGGACGAGTGGCATGGCGCTCCGCATTCGGCGGCCTTCAACTACTACCGCTGGCGCGTGAACGAGAACGGCTCGCTCGTCCAGTATCCGGTCGCGCAGCATCCGGGCGAGTACCTGACCGACTACCACGGGCGGCGCGCCAGTGAGCTGATCGAGCAGGCCGCGCCCGGCGAGCAGCCCTTCTACCTCCAGGTCTGGTTCGTGGCGCCCCACAGCGCCGGCCCGCGCGACCCCGATGACCCTCGCGGGATTCGGACTCCCTCCCCCTCGCCGCGGCACCGCGACATGTTCGCGGCGACCCCGATGCCGCGGCCGCCGAGCTTCGACGAGGAGACTGCGAACGACAAGCCGCAGATCGTCAGCGACCGCCCCCGGCTCGACCCCGCGACGATCGCAGCCATCGAGGAGAACTGGCGCCAGGAGAACGAGACCCTCCTGGCGGTCGACGAGGCCGTCGCGCAGATCCTCGGGACGCTCGAGCGCACCGGCGAGCTGGCCAACACGCTGATCGTCTACACCTCCGACAACGGCTACATGCATGGCGAGCACCGCGCCAAGGCCGGGAAGGTGTGGCACTACGAGCCCTCGAGCCGGGTGCCCCTGATCATGCGTGGGCCGGGCGTTCCGGCCGCGCTCAGGGACCCGCGGCCCGCGGCCAACATCGACGTCGTGCCGACGATCGTGGACGCCGCCGACGCCGAGCCGCAGCGGGTGCTCGACGGGCGTTCGCTGTTCGACCTGATGGCCGACCCGGGAGTCTGGTGGGGGCGCGACATCCTGCTCGAGAACGGAAGGGGAGCGAACAGCGTGCCGGGCTACCGGGCGATCCGCACAGGCCGCTTCGTCTACGTCCAGCACCTCACCACGGGTGAGTACGAGCTCTACGACCTCGAGCGCGACCCGTACCAGCTCGACAACCTGGATGGGGTCGGGCGGTACGCCGCGGTGCAGCGCGACCTCGCGCGCCGGCTCCGCTTGCTGCGGCGCTGCGCCGGGCGCGGCTGCCAGAAGGCGCCCGGCCTCAGGCTCGGCGTGCGCTCGGCCGGCCGGCGCGTCGAGCCGGGCAGATGCGCGCGCGGCACCGACCTCCGCCTCCGCCTGGCGGGGCGCGACCGCAAGCGGGTCACGAGCGCGGTCGCCTTCGTG
>JBKGUS010000444.1:0-15969 GCA_046462295.1 Thermoleophilaceae bacterium
GGGTCGGGCGGCCCCGTCAGGCGGAGCGCGGCGCGCCTGCGCCGGCTGGCCTTCCGCTACCGCGGCCGGGCCGGCTTCGCCGCCGGCGTGCTCGGCACGCTCGTGGTGGTGGGCACGGCCCTGGCAGCCACCGGGTACTTCGACGCGCCGCTGCTGCGCGTCACGTCGTTCGAGTACGAGCCGCCGGCGCCTGGTGACAGCATCGCCCAGCGATGCGTCGTCAGGGCCGAGTCCGACTACCGGGTCAGAAACGCGCGCTTCGTGATCAACGGCAACGAGGCCAACTCGCTGCACGAGCAGACGAGCCCGCCCTGGCAGTGCGACAACACGGGCAGAAACCGCTGGAACACGTGCCATGGCCACAGCCCGGGCCACCCGCTCGACCCGGAGCGGATGCACACGGTCACCGCGACCGTGACGGACACGCAGGGCAACACCGCCTCGCGCACGAGGACGGTCGACACGAGCTGCCCGAGCCGCTAGGGCGTCGGCGTCTTCCGCGCCTCGCGCTCGAGCAGCCGCTCGGCCTCCGCCACCGTGTCGTCCGACAGCGCGTTGGACAGGGCGCGCAGGTAGGCCTTGCCCGAGGCCTCGAGGATGTCGGTGGACACGCCGGCACCCGAGGCCAGGCGGCCGCCCAGCTCGAGCAGCACGGTCACCTCGCCCAGCGCGTCGCGCCCGCCGGTCACCGCCGACACGTGGTACTCCTTGAGCCGCGCGTCGTGGCCGGTCGCGGCGTTGATCGCGCTAAAGAAGGCGTCGACCGGACCGTCGCCCGTGAACGAGCCGGACTCGATGTTGCCGTCGGGCATCCGCACGGTGACCTTGGCCAGCGGGGCCCGCACGTTCGAGGCCTCCACCTCGAACGCCTCGATCGCGAACGCGGCGGGCGCCTGCTTCATCTCGTCCGAGACGATCGCCTCGAGGTCGAGCGCGGTCACCTTCTTCTTCTTGTCCGCCAGGTCCTTGAAGCGCTTGAAGGCGGTGTTGAGCGCGGCGCCGTCGACCTGGAAGCCGAGCTCCTCGAGCGCCTTGCGCAGCGCGTGGCGGCCCGAGTGCTTGCCGAGCACGATCGAGTTCTGCTCCAGCCCGATCGTGGTGGCGTCCATGATCTCGTATGTGGTGCGCTCCTTGAGGACGCCGTCCTGGTGGATGCCAGCCTCGTGCGCGAACGCGTTGCGCCCCACGATCGCCTTGTTGGGCTGCACCGGGTAGCCCGTCAGGCGCGACACGAGCCGCGACGTGCGCGCGATCTCGCGGGTGTTCACGCCGGTCCAGACGCCGACGCTCGACTCGCGCGTCCGCAGCAGCATCACGATCTCCTCGACCGACGCGTTGCCGGCCCGCTCGCCGATGCCGTTGATCGCGCCCTCCACCTGTCGCGCGCCGGCCATCACGCCGGCGAAGGAGTTCGCCACGGCCAGCCCGAGGTCGTTGTGGCAGTGCACGGAGGTCGTGACGCCGGCCAGGCCGGGCACCAGCTCGTACAGGCGGCGCCACATCTCGGAGTACTCGTCAGGCATCGTGTAGCCGACCGTGTCCGGCACGTTGATCGTGGTCGCGCCCTCGTCGAGCGCGATCTGGATCACCTCGGCCATGAACTCCACGTCGGAGCGCGAGCCGTCCTCCGGCGAGAACTCGACGTCGTCGGTGTACTGCTTCGCGTGCGCCACGGCGGCGCGAGCCTGGCCCTTCACGTCCTCGCGCGTCGTCTGGAGCTTGCGCTCGATGTGGATGTCGCTGGTGGCGATGAACGTGTGGATGCGGGGCCGCTCGGAGTCCTTGATGGCGTTCCAGGCGGCGTCGATGTCCTGCTTAGCGGTGCGCGCCAGTCCGCAGATCACGGGCCCGTGCACCTCGCGCGCGATCGCCTGGACCGCCTCGAAGTCGCCCGGCGAGGTGATCGGGAAGCCCGCCTCGATCACGTCGACGCCCAGTCGCGCCAGCTGGTGCGCGATCTCGAGCTTCTCCTGCTTACCGAGCGAGATCCCCGGCGACTGCTCCCCGTCGCGCAGGGTGGTGTCGAAGATCTTTACTCGGTCCTTCTCGTCGCGGTCCATGTCGTCATTCCTGTTCGTCGGCCCTACCTGATTCCCCTATGAGCTTGCGGCTGGCGGCCGCCACGCGTTATTCCCCCCGAAGGGGGAGGAGAAGGAGAAGTCGCAGGTCGGCCAGGCGCGACATGGAGGGTGAAGCGTACAGGGTCGGCGCGGGACTAGGATGGAAGTAGTCATGAAGACGGCGTCCGGCACCTCGACGGACATCAAGGATTCGATCCTCGACGCGGTCGGAGAGACCCCGCTGGTCCGTCTCTCGCGACTGGGCAAGTCGCTGAAGACACCGATCGTCGCGAAGATGGAGGCGCTCAACCCGGGCGGGTCGATCAAGGACCGCGCCGCGCTCGCCCTGATCGAGGCCGCGGAGCGCGACGGCAAGCTCAAGCCCGGCGGCACGATCATCGAGCCCACCAGCGGCAACACCGGCGCCGGTCTCGCGATGGCGGCCTCGCTCAAGGGCTACCGGGTGATCGCCGTGATGCCGGACAAGATGTCCAAGGAGAAGATCGACCTGCTGCGCGCGTACGGCGCCGAGGTCGTCGTGGCCCCGACCGACGTGTCGCCCGAGTCGCCCCAGTCCTACTACCGCGTGGCCGACCGGCTGACCGAGGAGATCCCGGGCGGCTTCCAACCCAACCAGTACCGCAACATGGCCAACCCCGAGGCCCACTACCGCACCACGGGCCCGGAGCTGTGGCGCCAGTCGGGCGGCCGGATCACACACCTCGTCGCGGGCGTGGGCACGGGCGGCACGATCACCGGCGCCGGGCGCTACCTCCGCGAGCAGAACCCGGACATCGAGATCATCGGCGCCGACCCCGTTGGCTCGATCTACTCGAACGAGGAGGTCAAGCCGTACCTGGTCGAGGGCGTGGGCGAGGACTTCTGGCCCGACACCTTCGACCCCGCGATCGTGGACCGCTACGTTACGGTCTCGGACAAGGACTCGTTCCTCTGGACCCGCAAGCTGGCCGAGTGCGAGGGCATCCTCGCCGGCGGCTCGTGCGGCATGGCGGTGTACGCGGCCTACCAGGTGGCGCGCGAGGTGAACGATCCGTCCGCCATGGTCGTGGTGATCCTGCCCGACGGCGGCCGCTCCTACCTCTCGAAGGTGTTCAACGACGCCTGGATGCGCCAGTACGGCTTCCTGGAGCGCGACGAGGAGCTGACCGTCGGTGACGTGCTGCGGCGCAAGCACGAGGAGGGCGAGATCCCGCCGCTGCTGACGGTTGAGACGCACGCGAAGGGCCGCGATGCGGTGGCGCTGCTTCACGAGCACCGCGTGTCGCAGCTCCCGGTGGTGTCGGGACACGACCCGCACACCGTGGTCGGCTCGGTCAGCGAGCGCGGGCTGCTGCGGCACGTGATGGACGACCCGGCCCTGCTCGGCGCCGACATCGTCGAGGTGATGGAGGCCCCCTTCCCCGCCGTCGCGGCCGAGGACGCCGTGCGCGAGGCGGTCGAGCTGCTCGCCGACAAGCGCGAGGCGGTGCTCGTCACGATGCACGGGCGCGCCGCCGGGATCCTCACGCGCGCCGACCTGCTCGAGTCGCTCGCCAGGTGAAGGGAGAGGATCGCTCCGGCGCGGGCCAGCCCGCGCCCTCGCGCAAGACGCCGCGCTTCGCCACCCGCGCCGTGCACGCCGGGCTCGAGCCCGAACCGAGCTACGGCTCGGTCATCCCGCCCATCCACCAGACCTCGACCTACGTGCAGCCGGCGCCCGGCGAGTTCGTGGAGGACTACGATTACGCGCGCTCAGCCAACCCCACACGGACCGCCCTGGAGCGGGCGATCGGCGAGCTCGAGGGCGGGCTCGGCTCCTGCTTCTCGAGCGGCATGGCGGCGACGCACGCGCTGTTGACCGCACACATGGGCGCCGGCGACCACGTGGTCCTCCCGAGCGACCTGTACGGCGGCACCTACCGGCTCGTCGACAAGGTGATGACTCGCTTCGGGCTCGCCTATGACATGGTCGACCAGACCGACCTCGGCGCGCTGGAGCGCGCGGTCCGCGATGAGACGACCCTGATCTGGGTCGAGACCCCCACCAACCCGCTGCTGAACGTGGTGGACGTGGAGGCGGTGGTGGAGCGCAAGCGCGGGGCGATCGTGGCCGTGGACAACACCTTCGCCACGCCTGCGGTGCAGCGGCCGCTCGAGCTCGGCGCCGACGCGGTGGTGCACTCGGCCACCAAGTACCTCGGCGGCCACTCCGACGTGGTCGGCGGCGCGGTCGTGGTGAGCGACGCCGGCCTGCACGACCGGGTGCGCTTCGTGCAGAACGCGATCGGCGCGGTGCCCGGCCCGTTCGACTGCTTCCTCGTGCACCGCGGGCTGCGCACGCTGCACCTGCGCGTGGCGGCGCACACAGAGAACGGCCGCGCGGTGAGCGAGTTCCTGCGCGCCGCCGACGGGGTCGAGGACGTGCGTTGGCCGGGCTTCGGTGGGATGGTGTCGTTCCGGCATCCGGATGCCACGCGCATCGCCGGTGCGACCGAGGTCTTCTCGCTGGCCGAGTCGCTCGGGGGCGTGGAGTCGCTGATCGAGGTGCCGCAGGCGATGACCCACCAGTCGGTGGAGGACTCCGACGCGGCGGTGCCGCCCGACCTCGTGCGGCTGTCCTGCGGGGTCGAGGCGGCCGAGGATCTGGTCGACGACCTCAGCGCGGCGATCGGGTAGCGGGCGGGAATACGGGCGGCCGCCCGAGCGTCTCCCATGTAGATGACCCCCGGGGACGACGACCGCCTGGCCGAGCTGACGGCCCTCGCCGACGGCACACTGCAGGGGCGGCGCCGCGCGCAGCTGCTGGCGGAGATCGGCCGCTCGCCGGAGCTGGCCGAGCGCTTCGAGAAGCAGCGGCGCGCCGTGGCGGCGCTCCGCTCCGTCGACGAGCGCGCGCCGGCCTGGCTGCGGGCGCGCCTCGAGCCCGAGTCGAGGCGCCGCAGGCGGCGGCGTCTCTCGTTCTCGATGCCGCTGGCCGGCGGGCTCGCCGCGGGCGCCGCCTTCGCCATCCTGCTCGTCCTCCTCCTGCCGGGCGGCGCCGGCGGCCCAACCGTGGTCGAGGCGTCCGAGCTTGCGGCGCAGCGCGCCGAGGCGCCGGCTCCCGGCCCCGTTCGCTCGAAGCCCGCCCTCTTGGACGTCCGCGCCGAGGGGCTCGCCTTCCCCAACTGGGCCGAGGCGTTCGGCTGGCGCGCCACCGGCCGGCGCGAGGACGAGATCGACGGCCGCCGCGCCGTCACCGTCTTCTACGAGAAGGGTGGCCGCCGGATCGGGTACACGATCCTGTCGGGCGACCCGATCGACGCGCCGGACGAGGCGAGCACCGCCAACCGCGAGGGACTCACCCTGCGTGGGCTGTCCGCCGACGGCCGCGTGATCGTCACCTGGCTCCGCGGCGGGCACACGTGCGTGCTGTCGGGGACCGACGTGGACGCGGCGACGCTGCTGGATCTCGCCGCCTGGCAGGGCAAGGGCGCGGTCGAGTTCTGACCGCGAGCGGCCACGCATTGCACGCCGCCGGATGACGTTCTAGGTTCGGCACATCGCCGGCGATGCCCCATCGCGGCCGCTCGACCCTGAGCGCCTTGGCGACCATCTCGATCGCCTCTACCGCGCCGCGCTCGGCCTGTGCGGCTCCGCCGCCGACGCCGACGACCTCGTGCAGGAGACCTACCTGCAGGTGCTGCGCAAGCCGCGGCTGCTGCGCTCGGACGACGACCTCGGCTACCTCATGCGCGTGCTGCGCAACACGTTCTATTCGCGCCACCGCGCCGAGGGGCGCCGCCCGCGGACCAGCGAGCTGCCGGACGACGTCGGCCCGGCCGAGGGGCGAGGCGGCCCCGCCCCGGAGGACGTCCTCGCCTCGCGCGAGGTGCTCGCCGCGGTCGCAGCCCTGCCCGAGCCCTTCCGCGAGACGGTGGCCGCCGTGGACCTGGCCGGTCTCAGCTACAAGGAGGCGGCCCGCGCCCTGGGCACCAACCAGGGCACGATCATGAGCCGCCTCTACCGCGGGCGCGAGCAGGTGGCGGACGCGTTGGGCCGCCCGGGCGACTAGTCGATCAGCGCTCCGCAGCTGACGTTGGCCGTCGCCGCGGTCATCGTGCGGGCCTTGTCCGAGGCCACGAAGGCGGCCACGTTCCCCACGTCGTCGAGCGTGGCGAGGTTCGGCAGGATCTTCTCCTTCTCCATGAGCTCCATGACCCTCTCGCGGCCCTCGAACTCCGGGAGCGTCTCCGGCACTCCCGCGGTTCGCAGCGTCACGGTCCGGACCCCCTGCTTGCCGAGCTCCACGGCCAGCTGCTTCCGGAGGACCTCGAGCGCCTCGAAGGCGACCTGCGTTCCGCCGATGAAGTAGTCGCGCATCGGGTCGCCCGACCCGCCGAACGTGAGGATCACGCCGGACCCCTGGCGGGCCATGTGCCGCGCGGCCGCCCTCGCCGTCAGGAACGCGCTGCGCACGGCCACGGCGATCGGATCCATGAAGTCGTCGACCTCCATCTCGGCGAGCGGGGTGCCGTGCACCGCGGGCTGCGTGATGAGGTTGAACGAGATGTCGAGCGACCCCGCTTCGGCGGCGAGGGCGTCCGCGTGCTCGTCCACGGCCTGCTCGTCGAGCGCGTCGAGCTCCGCGGTGTCCGCTCTTCCTCCCCCGGAGCGGATGTCCTCGGCCACGGCGTCGAGCTTCGCCAGGGTGCGGCCGGCGAGAAAGACCCCCGCCCCCTCGCGGCCAAAAGCGCGCGCCACCGCCCCGCCGATGGCCCCGCCGCCGCCGTAGATCACCGCGTTCTTGCCCTGCAGCAACATGATTCCTCCTAGGGGATGCTGATCGTCCTGCCGGCCTCGAAGCCGTCGCTCTCCGCGATACGGTCGGCCACCTCCTGCGGGACCGGCGAGTCGGTCGTGACGAGCATCGTCGCGACACCGCCAACGTGGTCGGCGTCCGGCCGCCGGCCCACCGCCGCGGCGCTGATGTTGATGCCCGACTCGCCGAAGATCGTCCCGACCCGGCCGATCATGCCGGGCTGGTCGATGTAGCGGAACACCGCCAGGTTTGGCTCGAGCTGGACGTTGAAGCGCGACCCCCACGCTTCCAGGAGGTGCGGACGGTGGGCGCGCCCGAGCGTGGTCCCCACCACCCGGCTGCGCTCCCCGCCGCTCACCACGGTGACCCGGACGAGGTCGGTGAAGTCGCGCGCGCTGCTCGCGCTCGTCTCGCTCACGGCGATGCCGCGCTCTCCGGCAAGCGGCGCCGCGTTCACGTCGTTCACCTCCTCCTCGATGTGTCCGGTGAGGGCGCCCTTCAGCACCTGCACGGTGAGCAGCCGCGTGTCTCGCGACGCGATGCGCCCCAGGTACTCGACCTCGATCCCGTCGACCGACGTGCCTTCCGCGAGAGCCACCGCGATGCGGCCCAGGTTCCGCGCCAGCGGCAGGAACGGGCCGAGCGCCTCGAGGTCCTCCGGGGCGATCGACGGCAGGTTCACTGCGCTCGTGACCACCCCGCCGGTGAGCGCGGCGACCACCTGCTCGGCGGCCTGGTAGCCGGCCCGGTCGGTGGCCTCCGCGGTCGAGGCGCCGAGGTGCGGGGTCACCACCACGTTGGAGTAGCCGAACAGCGGGTGCTCGGTCGCGGGCTCCTCGCGGAAGACGTCGAGCGCTGCGCCGGCCACCTTGCCGGCGTCGAGCGCCTCGCGGAGGTCGTCCTCGACGAGCAGCCTGCCGCGCGCCACGTTGACGATCCGGACCCCGTCCTTCATCTTCGCGAACGCCTCGCGGTCGAGCCAGTTCTCGGTCTCCGCGGTGACGGGCAGGTGGATCGTGATGAAGTCCGCGCGCGCGTAGAGCTCGTCGGAGCTGTGGGCGCGCTCCACGCCCAGCTCGCGGAAGCGCTCCTCCCCGACGTAGGCGTCGAAGGCCACCACGTGCATGCCGAAGGCGAGCGCCCGCTGGGCCACGAGCTGCCCGATCCGGCCGAACCCGAGCACGCCAAGCGTCTTCTCGTACACCTCCACGCCGCTGAACTTGGACCGCTCCCAAACCCCAGCCGTGAGCGAGCCGTGGGCCTGCGGGACCTTGCGGGCGAGGGCCAGCAACATGGCCAGCGTGTGCTCCGCGGCGGTGATCACGTTCGACTGCGGGGCGTTCGCGACGACCACGCCCTGCTTGGTCGCCGCGTCCACATCCACGTTGTCGACCCCGACCCCCGCCCGCCCGACGACCTTCAGGCGCTCGGCGCGCTCGATCAGGTCGCCGTCGAGCCTCGTGGCGGAGCGGATCAGGATGCCGTCGAACTCGCCGATGCGCCGCTCGAGCTCTTCGGCGTCCCAGTCGACCCCGAGCTCGACCTCGAGGCCGGCGTCGCGCAGGAGCTGCACGCCGGACTCGCCGATCTTCTCCTTGACGAGGACCTTCACGTCAGGCTGCTGAGGGGGCGGGCAGGCCAGCTTCGAGGAAGACCCGCTGGGCGGCGGCCACGCCGGTCCCCAGCTCGACCTCGTGCCCGAGCTGGCGCAGGGTCATCTCGAAAGCGGCCATGGTGACGACGATGTCGAACGCGCCGAAGTAGCCGCAGTGGGCGATCCGGGCGATCCTGCCCTTCAGGCGTCCCTGCCCGCCCGCGATCGTGACGCCGAAGCGGTCGCGCATCAGCTTCGGGACGGCCGCCCCGTCAATCGTCTCGGGAAGCTTGATCGCGGTCACCACGTTTGCGTTGTCATCCGCCTCGCCGAGCAGGTCGAGGTCGAGCGCGCGGGCGGCCTCCCGCGTTGCGCGTCCCAGGATCCGGTGTCGCTCGTAGACCGCCTCGAGCCCCTCCCGCTCGATCAGGCCGAGCGCCACGTCGAGCGCCTGGACGAGACCGACGGCGGGCGTGAACGGGCTGTCCGGCGGCTCCTTGCGCTGGCCGGCCACCGCGGGGCGCCAGTCGAAGTAATGGCGTCCGCCCGCCACCGAAGCGGCGCGCTCGAGCGCCGCCTCGTTCGGGCTGGCGAACCCAAGCCCGGGTGGCGACATCAGCGCCTTCTGGGAGCCCGACACCACCACGTCGACGTCCCACTCGTCCTGGGGCAGCGGCACGGCGCCCATGGCGGAGACGGCGTCGACCGCGATCAGCGCCCCGTGACGGTGGGCCACCGCGGTCAGGTCCCGGATGTCGTTGACCACGCCCGTCGAGGTCTCCGACGCGGTGACGAAGACGAGCTCCACGCCGCGGTTCGCGGCGAGTTGGCGGTCGAGCTCGGCCGGGTCGACCTTGAGCCCCCACTCCGTCTCCCAGTGGATCGTGTCGGCGCCGTAGGCGTCGCAAAGGTCCGCCCAGCGCTCGCCGAACTTGCCGCAGCTCGCCACCAGAGCGGGCTCGCCGGCGCGCACCAGGTTGGCGACGGCCGACTCCATGGCGCCGCTGCCGGAGCTCGCGAAGAGCAGCACGTCGCACGATGTCTGGAAGACGAGCTTGAGCCGCGCCAGCGCCCGCGCGTAGACCGGGACGAAGGCGGGCGCGCGGTGATAGAGCATCGGCTGCGCCATGGCCTGCGACACCGCCGGCGGCAGCGGCGTGGGGCCGGCCGTCATCAGGTACTGCTTCAGGAAGGGATCGGGCATGGGCGCCTTAGGTTACGAGCGCGACGCCGATGCGAACGAGCGCGCGAATCGTCTCCGAGTTGTCGAACTCACGCTCCAGATCATCGCGAAACTCCTCGTCGGAGAGCGCGGCAATCAGGACGGCGATCCAGATGAGCGTCGCAAGCGCAGCCAGGCAGACGGAGACGATGCCCACGATGAAGCCGGCCTGGGCCAGGCCCGCGTTCTTCGTGGTCTCGCCCTGCTCCACCTTCTTCTTCCCCTTTCGCGAGTACACGATCCCGAAGATCGAGCACCCGAGGGAGATCAGGCTCGACAGGCCCGCGGAGAGGAAGAGCAGGGCCACGGAGACGATCGACAGCACGAACCCCGCGACCGCCGGCCCGTTGTCCGCCTGGGGTTGCTGCGCGTAGCCCCAGGTCTGCTGGTACTGCGGCGGGGCGGCCTGAGCCGGAGGCGCGTAGGCCGCCTGCGGCGGCGCCTGCGGTGCCGGGCGCGCGCCCAGCTCCGGCTCTGGCCCGGCCGGCTGAGGCGGGAGGAACTGGCGGCTCCCCTCCTCCACGTCAGAACTCCGTGTCGATCCAGTCCATCATCGAGCGCAGCTCCTTGCCCTCGCGCTCGATCTGGTGGTCCTTCTGCTCCGCGCGCATGCGCTGGAAGTTCTCCTGGCCCGCCTTGTTCTCGGCGATCCATTCGCGGGCGAAGTCGCCCGACTGGATCTCGCCGAGGATCTCCTTCATCGCAGCGCGGGTGGGCTCGCCGACGATGCGGGCCCCGCGGGTGAGGTCGCCGTACTCCGCCGTGTTGGAGATCGAGTAGCGCATCCCGCTGATTCCCTTCTCGTACATGAGGTCGACGATCAGCTTCAGCTCGTGGAGGCACTCGAAGTAGGCGAGCCGGGGGTCGTAGCCGGCGTCGACGAGGGTCTCGTACCCCGCACGGACCAGCTCGGTGACCCCTCCGCAGAGCACGGCCTGCTCGCCGAACAGGTCGGTCTCGGTCTCGTCCTTGAAGGTCGTCTCGATCACGCCGGCCCGGGTGCAGCCGATGCCCTTCGCGTAGGCGAGCACGAGATCGCGGGCGTCGCCGCGAGGGTCGCTGTGGACGGCGATCAGTCCGGGCACGCCGTTCCGCTCGACGAACTGGCGCCGCACGAGGTGGCCGGGGCCCTTCGGGGCGACCATGCCCACCCCGACCTCCGGGCCCGGGTCGATCTGGCCGAAGTGGATCGAGAAGCCGTGCGCGAACATGAGCAGGTTCCCGGGGGCGATCCCGTCGCGGATCTCCGCCTCGAACACCTCGGCCTGCTTCTCGTCGGGCACAAGGACCATCACGAGGTCGCCCTCGCTGGCCGCGTCGGCGATCGACTCCACGCGCACGCCGTCGCCCTTCGCCTTGTCGACCGACGAAGAGCCCTCCCGCAGCCCGACCACCACGTCCACGCCCGAGTCCTTCAGGTTCAGCGCGTGGGCGTGGCCCTGGGAGCCGTAGCCGAGGATGGCCACGGTCTTCCCGTCGAGCTTGGAGAGATCGGCGTCCTTGTCGTAGATCATGGGGCGCGCACTCTACAAGCGTGCCCTGAGCAGCTTCCCGCCCGGGCTGCGCGGAAGTGACCCGACGAACTCGACGTGCTTGGGCACCTTGTGCGGGGCCAGCCGCTCGCGGCACCAGGCTTTCAGCTCCTCCTGTTCGGCCGGCTCGCGGAGCACGACGAACGCCACGATCGCCTCGCCCCACTCCGGGTCGGTTCGGCCTGTGACGGCGGCGTCGGCCACGGCGGGGTGTCGAAGGAGGGTCTGCTCCACCTCGAGCGGCGCGACGTTCTCGCCGCCCGTGACGATCAGCTCCTTGAGGCGGCCCTCCACATGAAGCCGGCCCTGGCCGTCGAGGCGGCCCAGGTCGCCCGTGTGGAGCCAGCCGTCGGCCGCGATCTCCCTGGCGGCCACCATCGGCCCTCTGACGAGGATCTCGCCCGCCGGGCCGATCTCGAGCTCGACCCCCTTGAGCGGGCGGCCTGGGCTGCCCGCCACTACCTGCGAGCAGGTCTCCGTCATGCCGTAGACGGGCGTGACGGGGATGCCCGCGTCCTCCGCCCATTCGAGCAGCCCGGCGGGGATGGGGCCGCCGCCCAGGGCGATCGCGCGCAGGTTGGGCGCGCGGCGCAGGCCCGCGTCGCGCAGGCGGACGAGCATCGTGGGGACGAGCGAGGCGAGCGTGACCTCGCCGGCCTCGAACGTCCGCTTGACGCGCTCGGTCTCGAAGCGTTCGTGGAGCACGGCGGTCGTGTGGTTGACGGCGCAGCGGATCAGCACGCCGAGGCCGCCGACGTGGTGGAGCGGGAGCGGGCATAGCCAGCGGTCGCCGGGGTCGACGCCGAGCGCGTCGGCCGAGGCGGCGGCGCTGGCGGCGTGGTTGCCGAAGGTGAGCTCGACCGGCTTGGGCTCGCCGGTGGTGCCCGAGGTGTGGATGACGGTGAAGACGCCGCCCGGTTCGTGCGCTGTGCGGAGCTCGATGTCGGCCTCGTCGGCGCCGAGATCGGGCTCGGGCGGCTCCGCCGGGGCGACCGGCACGAACACGGCGCCGAGGCGCGGCACCGCATGCAGCAACACGGCGAAGGAGATGCCCGGCGGGTGCGACACGCGCACGCGGTCTCCCGGCCTGACCCCGCGCGCGGCGAGCCGCCGGGCAGCGCGCGCGGCGCGCTCGTCCAGCTCGCGATAGGTGACGCTCGCGCCGGCGGCCACCACCGCCGGATGATCAGGACGCGCCCGCGCGGCGCTCGTCAGCCAGTCGTCCAAGCCGCGGATCGTACGGCGATCGGCATGCAGCCCTACGATCGAGCGGTGCCGACGGGCGAGGACATCCCCGTCCTGATCCTCACCGGGCCCCCGGGGGCCGGCAAGACCACCGCGGCCCGGGTCCTCGCCGAGCGGTCGGAGCGCGCGGTGCACCTCGAATCGGATCGCTTTTTCGAGTTCATCAGGTCGGGCTTCGTCGAGCCGTGGAGGTGGGAGTCGGCGGAGCAGAACGAGGTGGTTATGCGGATCGTCGCGGGAGCCGCAGCCGGGTACGCCTCGGCCGGCTACTTCACGATCGTCGACGGGATCGTCCTCCCCCGGTTCTTCTTCGAGCCGCTGCGCGACGCGCTTCGCGAGGCCGGGCACACCGTCGCGTACGCGGTGCTCCGAGCGCCGCTGGACGTCTGCGTCGCGCGGGCGGATGCGCGCGACTCGCAGCCGCTCGCCGACCCGCAGGTGGTCGAGCGGCTGTGGCGCGACTTCGCGGACCTAGGGCCGCTGTCGCCGCACGCGGTCGACGTCGACACCGAGGACCCTCACGCGGCGGCCGACCTGCTAGAGGCCCGGCTCCGGGACGGAACCCTGCGGGCTTGACTCTCCCCTTACCGGAAGGTCTACGGTGGCGCACATGGAGGGTGACGGCTACCGCATCGGCGAGCTGGCCCGGCTGAGCGGGCTGAGCGTCAGGACGATCCGCTTCTACTCGGATCGCGGTCTGGTGCCGCCGGCGAAGCGGACTATGCGGGCTACCGCGCGTACGACGAGACGCCCCTGACGGCGACGCGATGTGCGCGGCGGCGGCCCTGGTGGCCGAGCGCGGCGGAGCGGCCCTGGAGGCGGGGATCGAGCCGGCGCCGGAGGAGGCCGAGGCGAGTATGGAGGAGATCGCGCGGGCGTTCGGCGGCAATGCGGGCGACCTCGCTTTCCGCGCCGAGCTCGCCGACCGCTTCGAACAGGGCGCCGACCCCCGGGCGGAGCCTTACTGGCAGCTACTCGCGGTCATCAACGGATGGCCGCGGGTTCCGACGACGATGCCGGCGTGGCTCTGGACGATCGAGGCCCTGCGTGCGCCGCGCGCAGGGTGAGCGCCGTGGCGGCGCCGAGCGGGACCATGATGTGTGGCCAGACGGCCCACCCGTGCAGCTTCCATGCCACCGGGTAGGCCACGCTGACGAGCACGATGGCAGTCGCCAGCGCCGCCTCGGGACGCGCCTTGGCGGCGCCCCACGCGTACGCGACCGAGACCAGGAGGGCGAGGCCGAGAGCGGTCACGAGCGGCTCGGACTCCGGAATCCACGGATACGGATAGGGCGGACCCCACGAGAAGATCGGCTCCTGGCCGGGCCCCATCATCGTCGTGATGGGCGTCGGCTCCGGCTCCGGCCGCGGAAGCAGGTGGAGCAGCGCGTACGCCGTTGGAATCAGGCCGAGGACCAGCCGTCCGGCCGCGTCCACGATGCTCCTGCCGGCCCCGCGCGGCAGGCTCAGCGCCGCCCCGATCAGGAGCAGCGCCGGCAGCAGCGATGCCGCTCCGAGGTCGACACCGGTGGCGTAGAAGAAGGTAGGCGTGCCAGGGACGTCGGCTTCCGTCCCGCGGCCCACGTACGGCGCTCCCGCCGCGACAAAGACCGCGGCCGCGCCAAGCACGATCGGCCAGCGGGCCTGGAACGCGGCCCCCACCAGAGCGAGGAGCGATCCGCCGAGGAGCAGGGCCCAGCCTTCGCCGAGCGGCCAGTGGTCGTAGCGCGGCACGAAGCCGAAGGTCCAGACGCAGAGGAACGCGGTGGCAAGTGGCAGCGTGAGCGTGGCCAGCGCCCGGCGCCAGGGCGCCTGCCGCACGTCGCGGACGGACACGCCGTAGCGGACCCGGAGTCCGGCGAAGGCCACGGAGAGGGTTTCGCGTGCCATCGTGCGCAGCCCGGCGGCGTCGATTGCGTCCCGGGCGCAGTCGCGAACCACGCGGCCGTCGGCCCGGCGCGACGGCGGGAAGGTCTGCGCTGCCAGCGAGGTGACGGCGTCTGTGAGGCGCCGCCGCGTCACGCCGTGCTCCTCGCCACCGACGGCCGACGCCGGTGAACGACGCGCGCCGCCGCGGCCAGCCGGTCCGCCTCGGTCACAACCGCTTCGCGACCCGCGCCGGTGATCCGGTAGTAGCGCCGCAGCCGTCCGTCCACGGTCTCCTCACGGTCGGCCTGGACGAGCCCCTGCCCGGACATCCGCTCGAGCGCCCCGTACAGCGTGCCAGCCGTGAGCCGGACCTGGCCGCCGGACAGCTCCTCGGCCCGCGCGGCGATCGCGTAGCCGTGCAGCGGCCCGTCGAGCAGCGATGCCAGGACGAAGTAGCTGGCGGGCCGGAGGTCCATACCACGCGCCACGATATATCGCGTAGCGATGCATGTCAAGCAGGAACTCAATACGAAAGTTGCCTGTGAGGCAAACAAACGTGTTGAGCCTCGGCTGGGGACTATCGTTCCGGCGCGAATGAGCGCTACCGAGGGCCACATCCGGTCCGGTGCCGACTGGCGGCCCGGGGGCGGCAAATACGGGGACATCCGCTACGAGCTGGCGGACGGGATCGCCAAGATCACCATCGACCGTCCCGAGGTCCGCAACGCCTTTCGCCCCGAGACCCTGATCGAGCTCTCCGACGCCCTCGAGCGCGCCCGTGAGGACACCGAGGTCGGCGTGATCGTCCTCACCGGCGAGGGGCCGCTCGCCTTCTGCTCGGGCGGCGACCAGCGCGTGCGCGGCGACACCGGCTACGTCGCCGGCGGCGCCCAGGTAGGGCGCTTCCACGTGACCGACCTCCACGTGCAGATGCGCCGGACTCCCAAGCCCATCGTCGCCATGGTCGCCGGCTACGCGATCGGCGGCGGGCACGTGTTGCACGTGGTCTGCGACCTCACGATCGCCGCCGACAACGCCCGCTTCGGCCAGACCGGCCCCAAGGTGGGCAGCTTCGACGGCGGCTACGGCGCCAGCCTGCTCGCCGCCCAGGTGGGGCAGAAGAAGGCCAAGGAGATCTGGTTCCTGTGCCGCCAGTACGACGCGCAGGAGGCCCTCGAGATGGGCCTCGTCAACATGGTCGTCCCGCTCGAGCGGCTCGAAGAGGAGACCGTTGCCTGGTGCCGCGAGATGCTCGAGCTCTCCCCCTTCGCCCTGCGGCTCCTCAAGGCCAGCTTCAACGCCTCCGAGGACGGCATGGCCGGCCTCCAGCAGCTCGCCCACGACGCCAACCTGCTCTTCTACGCGAGCGAGGAGGCGCGCGAGGGCCGCGAGGCCTACAAGGCGAAGCGGCGCCCGGACTTCGGCAAGTTCCCCAAGCGGCCGTGAGCGGGCTGACGGGCCGCGCGGCGGCGCCGCGCGGCACGCTCAGGCTGTGGCTGCTCGCCTCCCGGCCGCGCACGCTGCCCGCGGCGGTCGCGCCCGTGCTGGTGGGAACGGCGCTCGCCGCGACCGAGGACGAGTTCAGCGTCCTGCCGTTCCTGGCGGCGCTCGTGGGCAGCGTGTTCATCCAGGTCGGCACGAACCTGTCG
>JBKGUS010000445.1:0-4832 GCA_046462295.1 Thermoleophilaceae bacterium
TGCCCTCCGCGCTGAACGCGCGCAGCCCGTCGACGAATCCGGCGAGGTCGCCCTGGAAGCCCACGCCACCGAGGGTCAGGTCGAGGTTCCCCCGCATCGTGATCTGCCCGTTCGTCCGGTAGGCCAACTCGCCTCCGGCGAGCTTCACCTTCACCAGCGAGATGTCGCCGTTCAGCCTGAACAGCGCCGGCGCCCCGTCCTGGTACGTGAACGTGCCGTCCACGCTGGCCGCGGTCACGCCGAGCACGCGCGGCCCGGCGCTCAGCGCCATCCCGCCGCTGAACCCGAACTCCGGCTCCAGCACGAGCCCGGCGCTGACCTTGGTGATCATGACGCCGGGAAACACGGGGAAGCTGCCGGTGAGCGACCCGCGACCCTCCACGAAGCGACCGTTCACGAAGGCGGCGAAGCCGGTGAGCGAGGCGATCTTCGGACCCGGCAGCTCGATCGTGGCCCCGCCTTCCCAGCGGTCGCCCTCGGGTGTGCGGGCGTAGGCGAGCGACACGTCGCGGATCGGGATCGGGCCCACCCGCGCCTGCCCGACCTTCAGGTTGAGGGCGTCGAGCCGCAGGCCCTCCGTGGTCGTTGCGGTGAGGGTGGCGCCGCCGCTCACCCCGCCGAGCGCCTCGATCGACACGTTGGCGGCTATCTCGGCGCCGTTCCCGCGCAGCGTGACCTTCGCCTCGCCGGTCACCGGGAAGCCCTTGAGCGAGCTGCCCTTCGGCACTCGCAGCGTGAACGACACCCCCAGGTTGCGGTTGAACGTGCCCTCGTAGAGCACCACCGGACCCACCTGCAGCTGCACCGTGCCGCTCGCGCGCAGCTCGAGCGACTCCGGATCGAAGACGACCTCCGCGTCGCCCTTGGCGGGCACCAGATCGATGCCGTTGATACGCACCTGGCCGGTCGCCAGGTAGGTCCCGTCCTCCTGGCGGCGGAAGCACGAGGCCCTCAACTCGAGCGGACCGGCCTGCACCGCCGCCGCGCAGCCCGGCTCGCCGCTGGGCGGAGGCGGACCGGGGCCGCCGTCCGGCGGCGGATCCGGCACGTCCTCATCGGGTGCCCGCCGGCCCGCATACTCGAAGCGGGTGCCGGTCCAGCGCACGAAGCGAGTCTTCACGGGGCCGGAGGGACAGCAGTTCGGGTCGGTGGGCCGCAGCGTCTTCTGGCGCTCGACCACGTATCTGCGCCGCACCAGCAGGTCGAGGTAGCTGACCCCCGGCTGGAGGAACGCGACCCTCGGCTCCGACCGGCCCCGGGGCACCTCGAGGATCGTCCAGGGCGTCGGCGAGCTGACGGTGCTGCCGCCGAACTCGGCGATCAGCTCGCGGCGGTCGTCGCCGTTGAGGTCGCTGCATTCGACGAAGTAGGGGCGGAAGTAGAAGCGCGCCAGGCGGGTGCCGGGCTCGGGCACGTAGCCCTCCGGGAGCGCCGCCTTCAGCCGAGCCGGGATGTCGGTGGAGAGGATCGCGCTGCGCGCCGCCCGCTTGCCGCAGTTCCCGAACGCACCGGGCGTGACGTCCGCATGAGCCGGAGCGGCCGCCAGCCCCAACGCGATGGCGACGACGGGGATTGCCAGACACCTCGGGCCGCGCATCGGCTGGCAGGTGTAGGCCCATCTATCGTTCGTCAGGCCCATGCGAAGGCTTCTCGCACCGGTTCCGCTGGCCGTCCTCGGCGTCGTCGTCGCGATCGTCGCTCTGCTCGCCTACGGGCTCGCCAGCAACGCGCCCGACCGGGGCATCGAGGAGGCGCTCGAGCAGGGTGAGCGGGAACCGGCGCCGGACCTCGAGCTGCCGTGGCTGTCCGGTGACGGCAAGGGGTCACTCGAGGACTACCGCGGCCAGGTCGTCGTCCTCAACTTCTGGGCCTCCTGGTGCGAGCCCTGCCGCGACGAGTCGCCCCTCCTCCAGCGCTGGCACGAGCGGCTCCAAAAGCGGAACGCCACCGTGCTCGGCGTCGACGCCTTCGACGAGATCGGCCGCGCCCGCGCCTTCGTCGACCGCTACGGGCTCACATACCCCATGCTCCGCGACGGCGCCGGCGACACCCGCGAGCGCTTCGGCATCCTCGGCTTCCCCGAGACCTTCGTGATCGACCGCCAGGGCCGCATCGCCGCCTTCGCCCGCGGGCCGGTGGGCGAGAAGTTCATGCGCCAGCGCGTCGTCCCGCTCCTCCGGGAACCGGCGTGATGCGGGCGGCGGTGCTCGCCACGGCCGCCGCGCTGGCCCTGCTGCTCGCGCCCGCCCCAGCGCTCGCCCAGGAGTGCCCCAAGACCACCCTCGGCGACATCGAGGACGAGGTGATGTGCCCCATCTGCGGCACCCCGCTCGGGCTCGCCACCGAGGCGCCCCAGGCCCAGCAGCAGCGCGCCTTCATCGAGGAGCAGATCGCCGACTGCCGCTCCAAGGAGCAGATCAAGAGGGCCCTCGTGGCCCAGTTCGGCGAGGGAGTACTGGCGCTGCCGGGCGACGAGAGCGGCGAGGACGAGCTCAGCGACGTGCTCGTCTACGCGATCCCGGCGATCGCGATCCTGCTCGCCCTCGGGGGGATCGGCTTCGCGGTGCTGCGGTGGCGCGGAGGCTCGAAGCGGCCGCGACCTGGCGCGCCCGCGCCGGCCGGCTCCGACGCGTCCAGGCTCGACGCCGACCTGGAGCGGTACGACCTGTGAGGACACCGCGCCCATGATCGCCCGACGCCGACACCCGAGCGCGTGACTCCGATGATCGCCGCCACCGACGTCGACGCCACCGTCTTCGCCGCCTTCGCCGTCGGCTTCATCTCCTTCATCTCCCCCTGCGTCCTACCGCTCGTGCCCGGCTACCTCTCCACGATCTCCGGCGTCTCGTTCGCCGACCTCCAGGAGGGCCGCGGCAGAGGCAAGGTGCTCGGCCCCGCAGTGCTCTTCTGCCTCGCCTTCACCGCGATGTTCGTGGCGCTCGGCATGACCGCCACCGGCCTCGGCCAGACGCTCAACGACAACCGCACGCTGCTCCGCGAGATCGCGGGCGTCGTCATCGCACTGATGGGCGTGCTATTCATCTCCACCCTCTTCATCCCGCTCCTGAACCGCGAGTGGCGCCCCGAGCAGCTCATGCGGCGCGCCCACACCGGCGGACCGATCGTGGCCGGGCTCGCCTTCGCGGTGGCCTGGCTCCCCTGCACCGGCCCCACGCTCGGCGCGATCCTCACCGCCGCCTCGACCGAGGACACGGTCGGCAAGGGCGGCGTGCTGCTCGCCTTCTACGCGCTCGGCCTCGCCCTCCCGTTCATCCTCAGCGCGCTCGCCTTCTCCACGTTCTCCGGCCTGTTCCGCTTCTTCCGGAACCACTTCCGGGTCATCACCGTCGTCTCCGGCGTGGTGCTGGTGGTGATGGGCGTGCTGCTCTACACGAACGAGCTGACCCAGCTGAACAACGAGGCGCTCCAGGTCATGGACGACCTCGGCGTCAACTTCTTCAACGAGATCTGACCGAGGCCCGCCGGCGCAGTCCGGCAAACGCCCCCACCGACATCGCCGCGCCCGCGACCACCCCGAGAGCGACCCGCCCCCTGGCCTCACCTCCCAGGCGGACCAGCGCGGCGGCGCTCATGGGGGCGAAGAGGCCCGCCGCGGTCACCAGCCCGGGATTCCAGCGGCGCTCGCGCGCGGCCGCCGTCGCGTGCACCACGACGTTTCCGAGATTCATCGTGTGGACCCACGCGACCAGCCCCGGGGCCCGCGGTCCCGCCAGCCCCGCGGCGATCGCCCCGCCCCAGCCGACGCCCACGTTGATCCCGAGCCCGAGCGTCCGCGAGATCGGGAACTCGTCCTCCCCGCTCCCGAGTACGTCCCGGTTGAACCACGGAAGGAAGCCGCCCGGCAGGAACCACTCCTCGGTCTGGTGCCACAGCAGGGCGGGCACCGGCAGCCAGTAGACCCAGCCGTCGCCTGCGAGCCGCTCCCGCTCACTCCAGGCGAGCGCGGTGGCGGGCAAGGCGAGCGCCGCGGCCGCCCACGGCCACCGGCCGTGGGTCCGGTCGATGTCAAGCAGCCGGACCAAGGTCAGCTAGGACGAACCCGGGCCAGGCAATCACGCCGGCCAGCCTACATCGACTCCGGCGCCTCCACCCCGAGCAGGTCGAGCGCGCGCGCCAGCACGTCGCGCGCGAGCACGCAGATCGCGATCCGCACGTCCTCGTCGCCGCCCTCCTCGGCGGCCCCGACCACGCGGCAGTCGCGGTAGAAGGCAGAAAACTCCTGCGCCGTCTCGAGCGCGTAGGTGGTCATCCGGTGCGGCGCGCGGCGCGCGGCGGCCTCCTCCACCTCGCCCGGGAACTCGAGCAGCCGCTTGACGAGCGCGCGCGCCGAGGGATGGAAGCGCTCCGTGCTTGCGCGCAGGTCCGTGCCCAGCGCCGCCGTCACCCGCTCCTCCCCCGCCTTGCGGAGGATCGACGCGATCCGGGCGTGCGCGTACTGCACGTAGTAGACGGGGTTCTCCTGCGACTGGCGGCGCGCCAGCTCCAGGTCCAGGTCGATCGTCGTGTCGTGGCTGCGCGACAGCAGGAACCAGCGCGCCGCGTCGATCCCGATGTCGTCGACGAGCTCGCCGAGCGTGACGATCGTGCCCGCCCGCTTCGACAGCTGCGCCCGGCCGCCGTGCTCCACCAGGTGGACGAACTGCATGATCACGAGCTCGAGCCGGTCGGGATCGCCGCCGAGCGCCTCGAACATGGCCTTGACGCGGCGCACGTAGCCGTGGTGGTCGGCGCCCCACACGTCGATCAGCCGGTCGAAGCCGCGCTCGCGCTTGTCCTGGTGGTACGCGACGTCCGACGCGAGGTAGGTGTGC
>JBKGUS010000446.1:0-6173 GCA_046462295.1 Thermoleophilaceae bacterium
GGCGTCGAGCGGGCCGCCCCCGGCGGCGCCGTCGCGCGGGGCGCCCCCGCCGCCGCGGCCGCGCTTCCCCCAGTCGATCGCCGCCGTCTCGATCGGCACCCCGTTGGCCCGTGCGTTCCGCTTCGCCAGCGCGAGCGCTTCGCGGGACATGTCCGTGGCGAGCACCGAAGCGCCCGCCCGGGCCGCCGCGATGCTCGGCACCGCCAGCCCGCAGCCGAGCTCCACCACCAGGAGGCCGACCAGCTCCTCGCACTCGAGCTCGCGCGCAAGCGCCACGCCGCTGCGCCACAGGACCGCCCAGTACGGCGCCACCGGCGCCCACTCGACCGGGCCGTCGTCCGGCAGCTCGGCCGCCTCCTCCGGCTGCAGGATCCGCAGCTCGCCCCGGGGCAGGTCGACCGATTGGCTTACGAGCCGGTCGGCCACCCGCGGGGTTAGGGCGTCAGCTGGTACCGGAAATCGGTCAGCCGCTCGAAGCCGTCCTCGGTCACCAGCACCAGGTCCTCGAGCCGCACTCCGCCGTAGCCCCTCCGGTAGCAGCCGGGCTCGATCGCCAGCACGTCGCCCGGCACCAGCGGGTCGACGCCGGTCCGGCCCAGCGACGGCTCCTCGTGCACCTCGAGCCCGACGCCGTGTCCGAGCGAGTGGAAGAACCCGTCGAGCAGCGTCTCGCCCTCGGGCTTGGTCCGCTGGGTCGGCTCGCCGGCCTCCTCGAACACGTCGCAGGCGGCGCCGAACAGGTCGCGCCCGGTCACCCCCGGCCGCACCTGCTCGTAGACGCGCTCCAGCGCGGTCTGCGCCAAGGCGTGCCACCTGAGCACGTCCTCGGCCGGTTCGCCGCCGGCCACGAACGTGCGCGTCATGTCCGAGAAGCAGCCCGAGCGCTCGTCGCGCGGCCAGATGTCGACGATCACCGGCACCCCGGCCGGCAGCGGCCCGCTGCCCCGCTCGTGCCCGCTCGCGCCGGCGGGCCCCGCCGCCACGATGATGTCCTCGTCCGCCGGAGCGCCATGCTCGGCGCATACGTCGCGGATCCGCGCGCGCACCGTCTCGGAGGTGAGCGCCTCGCCGTCCTGCACCAGCATGCCGTCCCGCGGGGCCGCCCTGCGCAGCAGCTCCGCCGCCGCGGCCATGCCGGCGTCGGCGGCGGCCTGCGCGCGTCGCACGCCCTCGATCTCGCTCGCGTTCTTCGAGCGCCGGCGCCGGATGAACTCGAGCTCGTCGGGCACGATCTCCACACCGTCGGCGCGCAGGCGGTCGGCCACGCCGACGGGGAGCGCGGCTGGCACCACGAGCTTGCGCGTCCCGAGCTTGGAGGCGGCGCGCGCGCAGAGCTCCGCGTCCATGTCGTGCCAGCGCATGCCGCGCGCGACCAGCTCGTCGAGTCCCAGCTCGTAGGGGTCGAGGATCTCCACGCCCGGAGTGGCCTCCTTGATCCGGTCCGCCTCCATCGCCGCGATCACGACCACCCGCCGCCCGTCCACCTCGAAGTACGAGAAGGGATCGAGGATCCCGAGCGGCAGCTCGTGCCTGAGCGCGGCCGAGCGGTTGGTGTCGCCGTGTATGAGCACGTCCGGTGGCATCGGCGCTGACCCTAGCGCGGCGTGATGAGCCGGAAGGCGGCGCCTTCGCCACGGAAGTAGGAGGTCCCCACGCGGACTATCTCGCCGTCCACGTTCCAGTCGGTCCCGTCCGGCACGCGCACAACCGCGCTCGCGCAGCGCCGCCGGCGCGCCAGGCGGTGGCCGGCCAGACGGCCGCTCCTGAGGCGGTACGCCACGGCGACAAGCCCGGGGCGCGGTCCCGCCGTGACCGCCACGACCTCGAGGGCGCCGTCGTGCGGGTCGGCCTCGGCGATCCTCGAGCCCGCGCCGAAGGCGCCCGACGCCGCTACGGTCACCTGCCAGGCCTCGCCGTAGAACAGCCGCCGGCCGTCGCACTCGACCTCCACCGGCACCGCGCTCGCGGTGACGCCCGCGGCGAGCGCGCCGGCCGCGTAGCTGAGCGGGCCGAGCGGTTTCTTCCAGCGCTTCGCCCTGATGGCCGCCGGGCCGGGCAGCCCCGCGCTCGCCGCGTTCACGAACGGATGCTCGTCCATCCAGCCGAGCTCCATGTCGCGCGCCGTTCGGCCCTCCACCGCCAGCCGGCAGGCCGGCTCCAGCTTCGTTGGAAGGCCCATGCGGCGCGCGAAGTCGTTGGCGGTGCCGGCCGGGATCACGGCCAGCGGGATGCGCGCGGCGCCGGCCGCCGCGGCAGCGGGGGCGATGCTGCCGTCCCCGCCCGCCACGGCCAGCCGGTCGCACCCGGCGGCCGCCGCGCGTTCCGCGTCACCGACCTCGAACCGCTCCACCCGTGCTCCCAGCGCGCGCAGATGCGCGGCCACCGCGTCGGGGTCGCAGGACCCGGAGCGCGGGTTGGCCACGAGCGCGATCGCCGCCGCCCTGGCATGCTCACCGCTCGCATGGGAGTCCGATCCCTGGATGAGGCAATCCTATGAAGGTGTTCGTGACCCGCCGGCTGCCCGGCGACGCGCTCGAACGGCTCGGCGCGGAGCACGACGTGGAGGTGTGGCCCGAGCAGCTGCCGCCGGAGCGGGACGAGCTGCTCGCGCGGGCGCCCGAGCTGGACGGGTTGCTGTCGCTGCTCACCGACCCCGTCGACGCCGAGCTGATCGAGGCGGCGCCCCGGCTGAAGGCGATCTCGAACTACGCCGTGGGCGTCGACAACATCGACTTGGAGGCGGCCGCCGCGCGCGGCATCCCGGTCGGCAACACACCCGACGTGCTCACCGACACCACCGCCGACCTGGCGGTCGCGCTGATGCTCGGGATCTCGCGCCGGCTGGTCGAGGGCGACGCCTACGTGAGGCGCGGCGAGTGGCGCACCTGGGAGACGGGGCTGATGCTGGGTCACGACCTCTACGGCGCGACCGTGGGCATCGTGGGCTTCGGCCGCATCGGGCAGGCGGTCGCCCGCCGGCTCGAGGGGTTCGGCTGCGAGATCCTCCACACGACCGGCAGTGGCGGCCTGCCCCTGGAGGAGCTCCTGGAGCGCTCCGACTTCGTCACTTTGCATTCGCCGCTCACCGCCGAGACCCGCGGCCTGATCGGCGACGAGGCGCTCGCGCGCATGAAGCCGACCGCCTACCTGGTCAACACCGCGCGCGGGCCGATCGTCGACAGCGAGGCGCTGGGGCGCGCCCTCCACGGCGGCCGGATCGCCGGCGCGGCACTCGACGTCACCGACCCCGAGCCCCTGCCCGGCGACCATCCGCTGCTCGGCGCTCCGAACCTGCTCGTGCTGCCGCACCTCGGCTCGGCCACGGAGGCGACCAGGGCACGCATGGCCGACATGGCCGTGGACAACCTGCTCGCCGGACTCGCCGGCGAACCCATGCCGCATTCAGTCACGTAAATATCGGTGCGGCGACGCTCCTACTCGCCCAGGACCTTGATGATCATCCGCTTTGCGCGCCGTCCGTCGAACTCGCAGTAGAAGACCTGCTGCCAGGGACCGAGGTCAAGCCGGCCCTCGGTGACCGGCACGATCACCTGATGGTGGACCAGCAGGTTCTTGAGATGGGCGTCCCCGTTGTCCTCGCCGCCCGCGTGATGGCGGTAGTCGCCCGGGTCCGGCAGCAGCTCCCGAGCCACCTCGTTGGGAGGCTCCTTCCAGCTCGGTGGGGCCACCTTGTCGAGCCATTCGAGCGTGTCCTCGTGCAGGCCGGGCTCGTCGTCGTTGATCCACACGGCGGCCGTGATGTGCATCGCGGCGACGAGCACCATTCCCTCGGCGATGCCGGCCTCGTCGACCGCGGTCTGGACATCCTCGGTGATCCGGATCAGCTCGCGGCGCTGGTCCGTGTGGAAGGTCTTGTAACGCGTGTGAGACTTCATCGCTCGTGAACCTCGGTCTCGAAGGCAAGGTCTGCGTGGTCACCGGTGCCACACGTGGCATCGGCGCCTCAACCGCCCGCATGCTCTCGCAGGAGGGAGCCCGTGTGCTTTCCGTTGCCCGCCGTGGCGCCGACCTCGACCTGGACGTGACCGCACGCGACGCCGGCGAGCGGGTCCTCGCAGCGTGTCCGTCGGCCCCGTGGGCACTCGTCAACGCCGCGGGCACCAGCCGGGCGCGCCCGCTCGACGAGCTGAGCGACGGTGACTGGCAGCAGCAGTGGGAGCTCCACGTCATGGGCCCGATGCGGCTGATGCGGGCGCTGGCCCCGGTCATGGCCGAGGCGGGGGGCGGGCGGATCGTGAACGTGGCCTCGTCGTCCGGCAAGCGGCCCTCGTCGAGGCTCGACGCCTCCTACTCGGTCACGAAGGCTGCCCAGCTCTCGCTCAGCCGCGTGTTCGCCGACGCCTGGGCCGCCCGCGACGTGCTCGTGAACGCGGTGGCGCCGGGGCCGGTGAAGGGCGGGTCGTGGACGAAGCGAGGCGGCCTCGCCGACCAGCTCGCGGCGCGCACCGGCAAGACCCGGGACGAGGTGCTCGAGTCCACCGGCGCGGGCCTGCCGCGCGGGCGGATGGGTACCGACGACGAGGCGGCCGCGGCGATCGTCTTCCTCTGCTCCGAGCCGGCGTCGAACGTGGTCGGTGCGGCCTGGTCGGTCGACGGCGGCTCCGTGCCGACGATCCTCTGAGCGCCCGGGCGGTAATGGCCGTGCTGTTCTTCCCGCGCGGGGGGTCCGCGCAGGTAGTGCGCTACCTGGCCCGTTTCCTGCCGCGGGCGGGGTGGGACGTGACGATCGCGTGCGGGTCGCTCGGCGGGCCGGGCGACCAGTCGCACGCGGGGACCTTCTACCGCGAGCTGGACGTGCGCCCACTCGACTACACGGCGGCCGCCGCGGCGCCGGACCCGCTCGCCGCCGATCCCCCCTTCCAGCCCTCCTACGAGGACCGGCCGGGGGCGCCCGACCGCGTGCTCGCGGGCGTGGACGACACCGCATACGAGCGCCTAGTGTCGACCTGGGAGCGCCAGCTCGCCGCGGCCGGCGCGTGCGCGGCGGACGTGCTGCACCTCCATCACCTGACACCGATCCACGAGGCCGCCGAGCGCGCCTTCCCGGACGTGCCTCGCATCGGGCACCTGCACGGGACGGAGCTGCTGATGCTGCGGGAGATCGACGAGGGCCCGCCCCCCGGCTGGGAGCACGCCGCGAGCTGGGCCGGGCGGATACGCCGCTGGGCGCAAGGGTGCGAGCGCCTCCTCGTGCTCTCGCCCGATGCGGTCCGGCGCGTGCCGGCGCTCCTGGACGTGGACCCGGCGCGCGTGGTGTGGGCCCCGAACGGCTTCGATCCCGACGGGTTCGACCGGCGTCCGCTCTCGGGTGAGGACAGGCTCGCGCACTGGCGACGCTGGCTCGTCGAGGAGCCGCTCGGCTGGGACGAGTCCGGCGAGCCGGGCAGCGTGGCGTACTCCGAGGCCGACCTGGAGCCCTTCCGCGCGGCCGGGCCCGTATTCCTCTACGTGGGCCGGTTCACGGAGGTCAAGCGGGTCCAGCTGCTGATCCGCGCCCACGCGCGGGCCAGGGAGCGCTTCGAGCGCCCCGCGCCGCTGGTGCTGCTGGGCGGCTTCCCGGGCGAGTGGGAGGGGGAGCACCCGCTGCGCGTCGTGCGCGAGACGGGCGACCCGGACGTGTTCCTGGCCGGCTGGCGCGGCCACGACGACCTCCCGCAGGGCCTGAACGCGGCGGACCTGCTGGTGCTGCCGTCGGTCCGGGAGCAGTTCGGGGCGGTGATCGTGGAGGCGATGGCCTGCGGCCTGCCGGCCCTGGCGGTTGACGCCCACGGGCCGGCCGAGATCGTCGACGCGGGGGAGACCGGTTGGCTGGTCCCCCCGGACGACGAGGAGGCGCTGTCGGCGGCGCTGGTGGAGGCGGTGAACGGCGAGGCGGAGCGCCGGCGGTGCGGCGAGCGCGCGTACGAGGCGGCCCGGACGAGCTACTCGTGGTCCGCCTTGGCGCAGGGATTGGCGCAGGTCTACATGGAGGTGGCCGAGGGGCAGCCGCCGTCCGCGGGCCGCCATACCCTCACCTCCGCGTGACCACGATTCCCTATCGAATCAGGCGCTCCGAGCGCGCCCGCCGGGCGCGGATCCTCGTCGATGGCGACGGCGTCGAGGTGGTGGTGCCACGCCGCTTCCCGCTGCGCGAGGTGGAGCCGTTCGTGGAG
>JBKGUS010000447.1:0-7816 GCA_046462295.1 Thermoleophilaceae bacterium
GTTCGTGCGCCAGCCGGTGGGGGTGTGCGCGGCGATCGTGCCGTTCAACTTCCCGGCGATGGTGCCGTTCTGGTTCCTGCCGTTCGCGATCGGGTGCGGGAACACGTTCGTGCTGAAGCCGTCGGAGCAGGTGCCGCTCACGCAGCAGCTCGCCTTCGAGATCCTCGACGGGCTCGAGCTGCCGCCGGGCGTGGTGAACCTCGTGAACGGGGGGCGCGAGGTGGTGGAGGGGATCCTCGACCACCCGGGCATCGACGCGGTCTCGTTCGTGGGCTCCGCCCCGGTCGCGCGGCTCGTCTACGAGCGCGCCGCGAAGGCCGGCAAGCGCGTGCAGGCGCTGGGCGGCGCCAAGAACCACATGGTCGTGATGCCGGATGCGGTGATCGACAAGACGGTCGCGGGGATCGTCGGCTCGGCGTTCGGCGCCGCCGGTCAGCGCTGCATGGCGGGGTCGGTGGTGGTCACGGTCGGCGAGGCGCACGACCGGCTGATGGGCCCGCTCCAGGAGGCCACCGCCGCGCTGCGGGTGGGGGACGGGATCGACGAGCAGACGGAGCTCGGCCCCGTGGTGTCCGAGCAGGCGCGCGAGCGGATCGTGGCGGCGATCGACCGGGCCGTCGAGGACGGCGCCAGGCTGGCCGTGGACGGACGCGACCCGGGCGTGGAGGGCGGCGGCAACTTCCTCGGCGCCACGGTGCTCGACGACGTCCGACCCGACACCGAGGCCGCCCGCGAGGAGATCTTCGGGCCCGTCCTGTCGGTGATCCGCGCGGGCAGCCTCGACGAGGCGATCGAGATCGTCGGACGCAGCCGCTTCGGCAACGGCGTGTCGATCTTCACCGAGAACGGCGCCTCGGTGCGGCGCTTCCGCCATGAGGTCGAGGCAGGCATGGTGGGCGTGAACATCGGCGTGGCGGCGCCGGTCGCGTTCTTCCCGTTCTCGGGCTGGAAGGACAGCTTCCTCGGCGACCTCCATGCGCACGGCCCCGACGCGGTCGAGTTCTACACCCGCAAGAAGACCGTGACGAGCCGCTGGTTCTCTCACGGACAGGGAACCGGGCCCTACTTCGTCGAGAACTAGCGCCGCCGCGGATGCGCGCCGCGGTGGTGGGACATGTCGAGTGGATCGAGTTCGGGCGCGTCGACCACGTGCCCGCGCCCGGCGAGATCGTCCATGTGAGCGAGTCGTGGGAGGTGCCGGGTGGCGGCGGCGCCGTCGCCGCGGTCCAGCTCTGCCGCCTCGCCGGCGCGGGCACCATCTACACCGCGCTCGGAGACGACGAGGTCGGCCACCGCTCGAAGGAGGAGCTCGAGCGGCTGGGCCTGCGGGTGGAGGCGGTCTTCCGGCCCGAAGCGCAGCGGCGCGGGTACGTTCACGTGGACCGCGGCGGCGAGCGCACGATCACGGTGATCGGGGAGCGCCTGGGTCCGAGCGCGGACGACCGGTTGCCGTGGCACGAGCTGGCGGACGTGGACACCGTTTACTTCACCGCGGGCGACGCCGGCGCGGCCCGCGAGGCGCGCCGGGCCCGGACGCTCGTCGGGACCGCCCGCGGACTCGACGTGCTTGCCGCTGCGGCTGTGGAGCTGGACGCCCTCGTGGCGAGCTCGCGCGACCGCGGCGAGCGCTACGAGCCCGGCGACCTCGACCCGCCGCCGCGCCACGTGGTCCGCACGGCCGGGTCGGCCGGGGGCGAGTACGAGACGGCGGCGGGCGAGCGCGGCCGCTGGGAGGCGAGCCCGCTCCCCGGCCCCGTGTCCGACTTCTACGGCTGCGGCGACAGCTTCGCCGCCGGGCTCACGTACGGGCTCGGCGCCGGCCTCCCGATCGGCGAAGCCGTCGAGCTCGGCGCCCGCTGCGGGGCCGCCTGTGCCACCGGTCGCGGCCCGTACGAGGGGCAGCTGGGCGAAGCGGACTGAGGCGCCCCGCTCAGGCCACCCGGCCGCCGTCCGGCTCGATCGGCAGCCCGGCCGCGACCCAGGCCTCGAGCCCGCCGTCGAGGTTGCGGGCGTCGAAGCCGGAGGCGGCGAAGGCGTCCGCCGCCAGAGCCGAGCGGCTCCCAGAGCGGCAGTAGAACAGGATCGTCCGCTCCGGGTCGAGCGACGCCGCCTCGTTCGGCAGCTGCTGCAGCTCGATGTGGAGCGAGCCCGCGATGCGTCCGGCCTCGTGCTCGTAGGGCTCGCGCACGTCGACGAGCTGCGCGCCGCCCTCGCGGAGCAGCTCCTCCGCCTGCTGGGGGTTCATCTCCTCGGCCACCGGCGTTTGAGGCTACACGCCCGGAATCGGGTCCTCTAAGGCGCCGCGCCCAGGTGCCGATAGGGGAGAGATGGCACCCGAAGCGGCCAGTCTGCACAGCCTCGGCGACGAGCGGCTGTTCGAGGGCGTGACCCGGTCGATCCTCGACGCTGCGCTCGACTGCATCGTCGTGATGGGCACCGATGGCCTGGTCGTCGACTGGAATCCGGCCGCTGAGCAGACCTTCGGCTACTCGCGCGACGAGGCGGTTGGCCGTGAGCTCGGCGAGCTGATCGTGCCGCCGGAGTACAGGGACGCCCACTGGTTCGGGCTCGCGCGTCATCTTGCCACCGGCACCGAGCGGGTGCTGGGCCGCCGGCTCGAGCTGGAGGCTGTGCGCGCCGACGGCAGCCGCCTGCCCGTGGAGCTCGCGATCACCCGGCTCGACCGCCATCCGCCTCTCTTCGTCGGCTACCTGCGGGACATCTCGCAGCGGCGCAGCTCGGCCCAGGCGGTCGAGGAGGCCGAGCGGCGCTACCGCACGCTCGTGGAACGGCTCCCGGTCGTCACCTACAGCGCCGAGCTGGGGCCGGCGGGCCGCTGGACCTACGTCTCGCCGCAGATCGAGGACATGACGGGCTACACCGCCGAGGAGTGGATGGTGGATCCGGAGCTGTGGTTCCGGCGCCTGCACCCGAGCGACCGCGAGGAGGTGGCCCGCGCCGAGGCCCTCGTGGAGCGCGACGGCGGGCGGCTCGACATCGAGTACCGGCTGCTGGCGCGGAACGGGGACACCGTCTGGGTGCGCGACGAGGCGACCAGCACGCCCGGCCGCGACGGCGTCTCGGGCCTCGTCGAGGGCGTGCTCGTGGACATCACGGAGCAGCGCCGCGCTGCCGAGAGCCTGCGCTACCACGCCGACCACGACGTGCTGACCGGCCTCGTCAACCGGCGCCGCTTCGAGGAGGAGCTCGAGCGCTGCGGTGGCGATCCGAGGGGCTCCGGCGGGGCCGTGGTGATCATCGACGTCGACCACTTCAAGTTCGTGAACGACTCGCTGGGGCACGAGGCCGGCGACGCCGTGCTGCGCGGGGTGGCCTCCTCGTTGCGCGAGCGGGTGGGCGCAAGCGGCCTGCCGGCGCGCCTGGGCGGCGACGAGTTCGCGGTCCTCCTGCCCGGAGCAGGCGAGCAGGAGGCGCGTGACCTCGCGCTCAGCCTGCTGCACGCGGTGCGCTCCCGCGAGACCCGGGTGCCCGTCACCGCCAGTGCCGGCATCTCCGTGTTCGACGCCGGTACCACCCAGGACCCGGGCGACGCCCTCGTGGCCGCCGACATCGCCCTCTACGAGGCGAAGGAGGGCGGCCGCGACCGGGTGGCCACCTTCACCGGCCAGCAGGGCCAGCGGCTCACGTGGGTCGGACGCATACGCCGGGCGATCGAGGCCGAGCGCCTCGTGCTCCACTCACAGCCGATCGTGAATCTCGCCACGGGCGAGACCGTGGGGGAGGAGCTGCTCGTCCGGATGGTCGACGAGGCCGGAGAGCTCGTGATGCCCTCGGCGTTCCTCCCCACCGCCGAGCGCTTCGGCCTGATCCGCGACATCGACCGCTGGGTCGTCTCCCGCGCACTCGAGCTGATCGCCGCTGGGCGCCGGGTGAGCGTCAACCTGTCGGCCCGGTCGGTGTCCGACCCGGAGCTCACGAGCAGGGTCGAGGAGGGGCTCCGGCGGGCCGGTGCCGATCCCGCCCTGCTGGTCTTCGAGATCACCGAGACGGCCGCGGCGGCCGACATGGAGGACGTGCGCGCGTTCGCGGAGCGCGTGCAGCGGCTCGGCTGCGGCCTCGCGCTCGACGACTTCGGCACCGGCTTCGGCTCGTTCATCTACCTGAAGCACCTGCCTGTGAGCGAGCTCAAGATCGACATGGAGTTCGTGCGCCACGTGTCGCACTCGCGGTCGGACCGGCGCCTGGTGGAGTCGATCGTGATGATCGCCCGGGCGCTCGGCGTGCGGACCGTGGCCGAGGGCGTAGAGGACGAGGCCACGCTCGGGCTGCTGCGCAAGTACGGCGTCGACTTCGCGCAGGGCTGGCATCTGGGCGCGCCCGCGCCGGTCGAGCCCGCCTGACGCGGGATATGTTTCGCTCCATGGACTGGAGCGTCAAGGGGAAGACCGTCTTCATCACCGGCGCGGCGCGCGGCATCGGCGCGGAGTCGGCGCGCCGGCTGGCCGCCCGCGGCGCGAACGTCGCGCTCGTCGGGCTCGAGCCCGAGGAGCTCGCGCGCGTGGCCGCCCAGTGCGGCACGAACGCGGCCTGGTTCGAGTGCGACGTGACCGACTGGTCCGCGCTGGAGCGGGCGGTCGAGGGGACGGTCGAGCGCTTCGGCGGCATCGACGTCGTGGTCGCGAACGCCGGCATCTCGCCCGCCGGCATGACCCGCTCGATCGACCAGTGGGCATTCGAGCGGACGCTCGACATCAACCTGATGGGCGTGTGGCGGACGGTGCGCGCCTGCCTGCCGCACGTGATCGAGCGGCAGGGCTACGTGCTGGTGGTCGCCTCCCTTGCCGCGGCGCTCCACGCGCCGGGGATGTCGGCCTATGCGGCAAGCAAGGCCGGCGCCGAGGCCTTCGCCAACTCGCTGCGCTCGGAGGTCAAGTACCTCGGGGTGGACGTCGGCGTGGGCTACTTCGCCTTCATCGACACGGATTTGGTGCGCGGGGCAGACGCCCATCCGGCGATCGGGGCGCGCCGCCAGGAGACGCCCGGCGCGCTGAGCAAGACCTATCCGGTCTCGGCCGTAGGCAAGGCGGTCGCTGAGGGGATCGAGAAGCGCAAGCGCTGGGTGATGGTGCCGCGCTGGCTGGGCGCGACTTTGCTCCTGCGAACCGCGCTGGCGCCGCTGGTCGAGCGGACGTCCTTCGACCGCGTCGCCGAGGCGGACAGGCTCTTCCAGCAGGACATCGCCGAGCGCGGCGTCGAGGAGGCGTCGGCGCCGGTCGGAGCCGGCGGCGAGGCCGCGCGCGAGCGCGAGCCGGCCTAGTCCTGCTCGGCGGGCTCCGCCGGCTCGTGCGCCGCGTTCGGGTCGGTCGGCCCGCCGGGGATCGGGTCGCCCTTGAACTCGTCCGGGTCGTCGGCCTCCTCGCCGCCCACCGTGACCGAGCCGTCCTCGTGGTGCCGCACCGAGTCCGGCCCCAGGTTCTGCTCCGGTCCCTCGTCGTAGGAGTGCTCTCCCTCGGGGCCGCCGAAGGTCTCGTACTTCGCCTTGCCGGCCGGCCAGTCCTCGAGCTTGCCGGGCGGGTCCTGCTCGAGCCGCTCGACCTCCTCGCGCGCCTCCTCCTTCTCCCTCTCGATGTCCGTCTTGGCGTCATCGCTCATGTCCCCGCCGCTACCCGGTGATCCCGCCGCCTATGCGGCTATCGTCACGTTCAGGAGATGGCCAAGCGCGACGCCCGCATGATCCCCCTCGGCTATGGCAAGTTCGTGCGCGCCGACAGGGTCTATGCGCTCGTCCCGCTCGAAGGGTCCGAGCGCCGCGACGGCCGCCGGACCTACGTCCACGTGGACGGTCTCACTGAGCCCGTCGTCGCCTCCCGCTCGGAGCGCGCGATCCTCGCCGACGTGGAGGCCGCCCTCGCCGAGGCGGCAGGATTGCCGCGTCGCCGGCGCTCCGGCGCCGCCGTCGGCCAGGAAAGCCTTCTCTAGAGCCTGTCCCGCTTGCGCGCCCGGGGCGGGAAGCACAGGTGCTGGTGCACCGTGGTCGTCTTGCCGCCCTGGCGGCGGGCGAGGTAGCTCTCGCCGGCCGCGATCGGGCGATGGCAGACGGCGCAGGTCGGGCTGTGGGTGTGAGTGGCGGTCATCTCCGTTCTCCTGTGGTCACCCATGAGACCACCGTCGGAGGACGGATTCATCGCCGCGGCTAGAGGTCCTTCACCTCGGCCAGAACCGACGCCACCGACTCCTTCGCGTCGCCGAACAGGAGAGCGGTGTTCTCGTTGTAGAACAGCGGGTTGTCGATGCCCGCGAACCCGGTGTTCATCGAGCGCTTCAGGACGATCACCTGGCCCGCCTTGCCGACGTCGATGATCGGCATTCCGGCTTCCGGGTTGACCGTGTCGTTTGCCCCGATCACCAGCGCTACGTCGGTCTGCGGCAGCTCGGGGTTCACGTCGTCCATTTCCTTGAGCTGTTCGTAAGGGACGTCGGCCTCGGCGAGCAGGACGTTCATGTGGCCGGGCATGCGGCCTGCCACGGGGTGGATCGCGTAGCTGACGTCGACGCCGCGCTTCTCCAGCTCGTCCGCCAGCTCCCGGACCGTGTGCTGGGCCTGGGCCACGGCCAGCCCGTAGCCCGGCGTCACTACCACGCGCCGGGCGTAGGCGAGCTGCATCGCCACGGACGGGGCGTCGGTGGAGCGAGCGGTCCTGTCGGTGTCGTCGCCGGCGGCGAGCGTCACGCCTCCGAAGCCGCCCACCACGATGTTCGCGATCGAGCGGTTCATGGCCTCGGCCATCAGGTTGGTGAGGATCGAGCCCGAGGCGCCGACCAGCATGCCCCCCACGATCAGTGCGACGTTGTCGAGCGCCAGGCCCATGGACGCGGCCGAGAGGCCGGTGAAGGCGTTCAGCAGCGAGATCACGACCGGCATGTCGGCGCCCCCGATCGGCAGGACCACCATGTTCCCGAGCACCGCGGCCGCGATCAGGATCAGGAGGAAGAGCAGCTCGGACTCGGTGCCGGCGGCGATCGCGATCGCGCAGCCGAGCGCCACCGCCAGCAGCCCGACGTTGATGAACTGCTGCCCCGGCAGCTGGATCGGGCGTCCGGGGAGGACCTCCTGCAGCTTGCCGAAGGCGATGTTCGAGCCCCAGAAGGAGACGGAGCCGATGATCGCGGCGAACAGGATCGGGATCAGCTGCTCGAGCTCCGGGTTCGCGCCGGTGTGCTCGAGCGCCTCGCGGTACTCGACGAACGAGATCAGGGCCACCGCGCCGCCGCCGACGCCGTTGAACAGCGCCACCATCTGCGGCATGGCGGTCATCTTCACGCCGCGCGCCGCCGGGATCCCCACCGCGGTGCCGAGCGCGATCCCCACGGCGATCAGCCAGTAGTCGCCGACGAAGTCCCACAGCAGCGTCGCCACCACGGCGATCGCCATGCCCACCGCGGCGATGAGGTTGCCCCGGCGTGCCGTGCGCGGGTGGTTGAGCAGCCGCAGGCCGAAGATGAAGCAGGCGAACGCCGCGAGGTAGAGGACCCTGATGAAGTCTGGGTCCGTCAGGAACGAGGCCGTGACCGTCAGTCTCGCCTCCTGAACATCTCGAGCATGCGGTCGGTGACCAGGAAGCCGCCGACGATGTTGATCGTGCCGAAGGCGACGGCGATGACCAGCAGCGCGTCGTTGACGAAGCCCTCGGCGTGACCGATCACCAGCAGCGCACCCAGCAGGACGATCCCGTGGATGGCGTTGGTGGCCGACATGAGCGGCGTGTGCAGCGTGTTGGGCACCCTCGAGATGACCTCGAAGCCGACGAACGCCGCCAGCACGAGGATCCCGATCTCAGTGACGAGGTCCATTTCT
>JBKGUS010000448.1:0-4950 GCA_046462295.1 Thermoleophilaceae bacterium
AGCGTGGGGCAGGAGGTGGCCGAGCGGTGATCGACCTTCTCGCGCTGGCGCAGGCCGGTGGCAATCTGTCTGCACCGCTCCTCGCGCAGGCCGAGATCGCCGAAGCCCCCGAGATCGACTACGAGGCGCTCTCGCCGCTGATGGCGCTCGTGGGCGGCTCCGTCGTCGTGCTGATGGTCGGCCTCCTGCGCGCCCGCTTCGTCCGCCACACGCTCGTGCCGGCGCTCACCGCGGCCACCCTCCTCACCGCGATGGGTCTGACGATCTGGGTGTGGGACCCAGGCGAGCAGACCCCGATCATCGAGGGTTCGCTCACCGTCGACACGCTCGCGCTCGGCCTCTCGATGCTCTTCTACGTGGCCGGGCTCGTCTGCGTCGCACTGTCGATCCGCGCGGTCGCCACCCGCGAGGCCGGTCACGGCGAGTACTACTCGCTGCTGCTCGGCTCGATCACCGGCATGGTCGTGCTCGCCCAGGCCTCCGACCTGATCACGCTGTTCGTCGGCATCGAGCTGCTCTCGATCCCGCTCTACGTTCTGTGCGCGACCGAGCTGCGGCGCGCAACCTCGCTCGAATCGGGGCTCAAGTACCTCGTGATCGGCTCGGTCGGCTCGGCGACCCTGCTCTACGGCCTCGCGCTCGTGTACGGCGCGACCGGGGCGATGCAGTTCGACGCCATCGCCGGCGCGATCGGCTCCGACGAGCTCCCCGTGACCGATCCGCTCCTTCTCACCGGCATCGCCCTCGCCGCCACCGGCCTCGCCTTCAAGGCCTCGGTGGCCCCGTTCCACCAGTGGACGCCCGACGTCTACCAGGGCGCCCCCACGCCGATCACGACCTTCATGGCGGTGGCCACGAAGGCCGCCGCCTTCGCGATCTTCCTACGCCTGTTCGACCACGCCCTCGGCGAGGCGCAGCCCGACTGGGGCCCGGCGCTGGCCGTGCTCGCGGCGGTCACGATCGTCGTCGGCAACGTCGGCGCGATCGCGCAGCGCTCGCTGAAGCGGCTGCTCGCCTGGTCGAGCGTGGCGCAGGCCGGTTACCTGCTCGCCGGCGTCGTGGTCGGCACCACGCTCGGGCTCCAGGCCACCGCGTTCTACCTCGCCGTCTACCTGCTGATGAACGTGGCCGCGTTCGCCGTCGTGATCGCGCGCGAGCGGGTCTCCGAGCACGGCGACGACCTGATGTCGCTCGACAACCTCGGCCGCAGCGAACCCTGGCTCGCCTGGCCGATGACCATCGCCATGCTGTCGCTCGCCGGCTTCCCCGCCACCGCCGGCTTCATCGGGAAGTTCTACTTGATCGACGCCTCGGTCGCCGGCGACTACACCTGGCTCGGAATCGCGATCGTGGTCGGGTCGGTGATATCGCTGGCCTACTACCTGCGCGTGGTGGCGGTGATGTGGATGGGGGGCTACGAGGTCGAGTGGCCGACGCTGCCGCGCCGCCGCGTCAAGCCCGTGACGGGCTGGTCGCCGGAGGCGTCGGCGCGCGCGCAGCCGGAGGTCGCGGTGGTGGCGATCGCATTCGCGGCCGCCACCATCTTGTTCGGCCTCTGGCCGGACCCGCTGTTCGACGCGGCGCGCGACATCGGCACCGCGCTGGCCGCGCTGGACTGAGCCGGCGAGCGGGCAGGCCGGAGCCCGGGCCTACCCGCTCGCCTCGATCGTCTGGTCGAAGACCAGCTCCCCGTTCTCGACCCGGTAGACGCCGTAGTCGGTGATCGTCGTGTCGCCGTTCTCGTCGATGTCGTAGGTGCCCAGCACCGACTCGCGCCCCTTCGTCTCGAACAGCGCGTCGATCAGCGCCTGGCGGTCGGAGCAGTCCGGCCCGAGCCGCTCGCACGTGTCGAGCACTAGCCGCATGGCCTCGTAGCCGTAGATGGCGTACGGATCCACGCTGGTGACGTCATAGGTCTCCATGTACTCATCGAAGAACCGCTGGCCCTCGGGCGGGTACTGGTCCGGCGCGAGGGTCGCCACCGTGACCTTGACCTTGGCCGCGACTTCGGGCGGGATGCCGCCCTCCTCCGTGACGAAGAACTCCGGGTTCGACACCCCGTCGGGTCCGTAGAGCTTCGCCTCGGGCAGCGCCGCCGAGACGTCCTTGAAGAGCTGGACCGCCCCGTTCGGCGTGACGCCGGCAAACACGAAGCAGTCCACGCCCATGCCCTTGAGGCTCGCCGCCTGGGCGCGGAAGTTCGGGGCCTTCGGGTCGATCCCCTCGTTCGTGGCCACGTTCAGGCCGAGCTCCTCGGCCGCGCTCTCGATGTTGCGGGCCAAGCCGGCGCCGTACACCTCCTTGTCGTTGAGGATCCCGGCGTTGCGGCAGCCGTCCTCTTCCATCACGGTGGCGAGGGCGGCACCCTGGATCGTGTCCTTGGGGACGATTCGCAGGTAGTGGCGCTCCCCCGAGGGGTAGTACTTCTCGGGCTCGCCCTCCTCCGCGCCCGGCTCGTCGGACGTCAGGCCGACGGCCGTGTTGGCCGGGCTGATCTGGGCGATCGGGACCTCGTTCAGCAGCGGGATCGAGATCGCGCTCGCACCCGAGTTGAACTCGCCGATGTAGGCGACCGCCTCGTCGTCCTGCGCGACCCTACGGGCGTTCGCGGCCGTGGCCTCGGGGGTCCAGTTGCCCGCCTGGGCGGTGGAATCGTCAAGCGACGTGTAGTTGACCTTGATGTTCCCCGGCTCGCCGCCCGCCTGCTCGAGGGCCAGCTTGATCCCGTTCACCATCGCCGTCGTCTGGAGGCGCTGGGCGCCCTGCAGCGGGAGCGAGGAGTAGACGTTGACGCTCTCGGCCCCCGATCCGGACTGCTGCTCGTCCGAGTCGTCGTCGTCTCCGCATGCCGTGAGGCCGCCGGCCGTGGCCAGCAGGCAGATGATTCCCGTCAAGGCGATGGTGCGATTCATGCGAGCAGCCTCCACCCGAGGGATCGCGCGAACAATTCGGATTCCTTCTGGCACCGATCGCAACAAGCCCTTAACCGGGGCTGCATCGGGGCGAAGCACGCCGCCGGTAGGTTGGGCCGATGGGGGCGAACGGCTGGCTGCGCCTGGAGCTCCGCTACCTGGCGGCTCTCGAGGCGATCGCCGCGACCGGGTCGTTCGGGGGCGCCGCGGACCGGCTCGGGTACACCCAGTCCGCGGTCAGCCAGCAGATCGCCGCGCTCGAGCGGCTCGTCGGCCAGCCGCTCATCGACCGCCCCGGCGGGCGGCGACCCGTTGGGCTCACGGAGGCGGGCTCGCTGCTGCTCGAGCATTCAGAGGCGGTGTTGGCCCGGCTGCGGATGGCGCAGGCCCAGCTCGAGGCGCTCGGCCACGGCGACGCGGGAACGCTCCGCGTGGGCACCTACCAGAGCGTGGGCATCCGCGTGCTGCCGGCGGTGGCGGCGCGTGTGGCCGAGACGCATCCCGATCTGCGCCTCGAGATCCACGAGGCCGGCTGCGACCTCGAGCTGCTCGAGCGGGTGCAGCACGGCGAGCTCGACGTGACCTTCTGCGTCCTGCCCGCCCCGGAGGGCCCGCTCACGACCGAGGAGCTGCTGGAGGACCCCTACCGGCTGCTCGTGCTGGCCGACTCGCCGCTGCTCGAAGGCGGGGAGCTCCCGCTCGAGAGCCTGGGCTCGCTGCCGCTGATCGGCTACCGCGGCTGCCGGACCGAGGAGCGGGTCTTCTCTTACCTGCGCGGACTGGGCATCGACGTGAACCGCGTGGCCTATGCCAGCGACAACGCGATCATCCAGGCGATGGTCGGGGCCGGCCGGGGGGTCGCGCTGATGACCCAGCTGTCGATCGACGAGACCGATCCGCAGACCGCGACTCTGAAGCTCGCGGACTGGATACCGAGGCGGCGCGTGGGCCTCGGCTGGCATCCCGAGCAGGCGTCGTCGCCGGCGCTCGCGGCCTTCATCGCGACGGCGCGCGAGGTCACGCGCCCGCGGCGCGAGCGGATCCGGTCAGCCGCCTAGCCTGCCAGCCCGCGCGAGGGCTGCTGCGTCCACTCGAGGCTGTAGCGCGGCGGGGGGCGACCAACCTCGCCGATCAGCCGCTCCCACATCCGCTGCGCGACCTCCGGGTGGCGTGCGGCCACGTCGCCGCGCTCGGCCGGGTCTCGATGGAGGTCGTAGAGCAGCCGCCAGCCGTTGTCGTTGCGAACCACGTAGGCCCAGCGCTCGTCGCGAACGAACGAGAAGTTGCCGTAGCCGCCGTAGGCGAAGCGGCGCTCCTCGGCGGGAGCGGCTCCCCGGAGCAGCGGCGACAGGTCCGTTCCCTCGAACCGGTTCGAGGGCCGGGCGCCGGCCATTGCGGTCAGCGTCGGCGCCAAGTCGATCGTGCTCGCCCAGTAGTCGCTCGTCCCGCCCGCGCCGCGTCCGTCCGGGTCGCGCAGGAGCAGCGGCACCTGGATCAGCTCGGGGTGCAGGTAGCTGTCCGACTTGCCCGTGAGCCGGTGCTCGCCGAGGTAGATGCCATGGTCGCTGACCAGGGCGATCACCGTGTCGCGCTCGAGGCCACGCCGGCGCAGCCCGGCGAGGAAGTGGCCGAGCCAGCGATCGACGGCGGTCACGGAGGCGGCGTATGTCGCGCGGAGGTGGCGCAGCTCCCCGCTCGATAGGTAGTCCGACCAGGTGTAGCGGACGTCGGCGATGTCGGCGCCGCCGTATGCCGGGTCCGCGTACAGCTCGAGGTCCTCGCGCAGCGGCGCCCAGTACTCGTGCGGGTCGAACGAGTCCACGACCATGAGGAACGGCTTGCGGCCGGTCGCCTCCCCGAGCAGCCGCTCGCTCTCCCGGAAGACGCACGCGGCGGCCGTCTCCTCGTCGACCTCGCCCCTGCCGTTGTTGGCCAGGTACTGGCGGATCTGATGGATCGCCGCCTCGTTGCGCATCACCGCGGGCAGGCGCCCTCCAGCCGGCCGACAGCGTGCCGCGCGCC
The DNA here is from genome assembly GCA_046462295.1 of Thermoleophilaceae bacterium. Classification (GTDB taxonomy): domain Bacteria; phylum Actinomycetota; class Thermoleophilia; order Solirubrobacterales; family Thermoleophilaceae; genus JACVRW01. The sequence goes on from JBKGUS010000448.1 coordinate 4,935, forward strand.
GAGGCCGTACGGCGCC
>JBKGUS010000449.1:0-10360 GCA_046462295.1 Thermoleophilaceae bacterium
CCGGGCGGTGGCGGACGCGGTCCGGGTGGACGCGGCCAGGGCGGGCGCGGCGGGCCCGGCGGTGGCCGTGGCGGTCGCGGAGGCGGCGGCCAGGGCGGACCGCAGCAGGGAGGCAGGCTCTGATGCTGCAGCCCAAGCGAGTCAAGTGGCGCAAGGAGCACCGCGGCCGCATGCGCGGCAATGCCAAGGGAGGCACACGTGTGGAGTTCGGTGAGTACGGGCTGAAGTCGGTCGAGCGCGGCTGGGTCACGAACCGCCAGATCGAGGCCGCCCGTATCGCGATGACCCGCAAGATCAAGCGCGGCGGGAAGGTCTGGATCAACATCTTCCCGGACAAGCCGTACACGAAGAAGCCGGCCGAGACGCGCATGGGCTCCGGCAAGGGCTCGCCCGAGGGATGGGTCGCCGTGGTCAAGCCGGGCCGCGTGCTGTTCGAGCTTTCCGGCGTGCCGGAGCCGCTCGCCCGCGAGGCGATGCGCCTGGCAGGGCACAAGCTGCCCGTCAAGACGAAGTTCGTGGCCCGCGACGGCGGTGGTGGATGAAGGCCGTCGAGGTGCATAACCTGGAGGACCCGCAGCTCGTGGAGTTCGCTGCCAACGCGCGCACCGAGCTGTTCAACCTGCGCTTCCAGCACGCGACGGGGCAGCTCGAGAACACCGCGCGGCTGAAGCAGGCGAAGAAGGATCTCGCGCGGGCGCTGACCGTGGCGCGCCAGCGCGGAATCGACGTCGAGACGGAGATTCGCAGGCAGACCGCATGACCGAGAGCGAAGAGAACGTGAACGAGGAGCAGACGCCGGACGCCGAGGCACCCGGGACCGACGCCGTGGCCGAGCAGGCCGAGACGGCGCCGGACGAGGACGCCGCCCAGGCGGCGGCCGAGGAGGCACGCGCCGAAGAGGCCGCGGCTGCGGGAGCCGGCGAGGGGGCGGAGCCCCCGTCGCCTGCGCCGGAGGCGGCGGAGGAGGCCCCGGCCGCCGAGGAGCCGGCTGCGGAGGAGCCCGTTGCGGAGGAGCCTCCCGCCGCCGAGGAGCCGGCTGCGGAGGAGCCCGCCGCCGAGGCCGCCCCCGCTCCGGCCGCCGCTCCCGCCGAGCCGGCCGAGCCCCAGGAGAGGATCCATCCCAAGGAGCGCCGCAAGCGCGAGCGTTCCCTTCACACCGGTGAGGCGCGGCCGCCGCGTGCGCCGGAGGAGCGCGCTCAGGAGCGGCTCGAGCGCCGTCAGCGCAAGGCCAGGCATCGCCGGGCCTATCGCCAGAAGATGCGTGAGCGCCGTGCGGGCGAGCCGCGGGCCGAGGCCCCCGCTCCCGAGCCGAAGGCGAGCGGCAAGCTCAAGGTGCGCCAGGGCGTCGTCGTCTCCGACAAGGCGAACAAGACGATCACCGTCCGCATCGACACCGCCCGCCAGCATCGCATGTACAAGAAGATCGTCCGGACCAGCACCACGGTGCACGCCCACGACGAGCAGAACGAGGCCGGCGTCGGCGACACCGTCCGCGTCATCGAGAGCCGCCCGCTCAGCCGCACCAAGCGCTGGCGCCTGGTCGAGATCCTGGAGAGGGCGCGGTAACCCGATGATCCAGCAGGAGTCACGCCTCAAGGTGGCCGACAACACCGGCGCCCGCGAGGTGCTCTGCATCCGCGTGGCCGGCGGCTCCAAGCGCCGCTATGCGGGCGTGGGCGACATCATCGTCTGCACGGTCAAGCAGGCGATCCCGCACGGCTCCGTCAAGAAGGGCGAGGTCGTCAAGGCCGTGGTGGTTCGCACCAAGAAGGAGTTCGGCCGCGACGACGGCACCTACATCGCCTTCGACGAGAACGCCGTGGTGCTCCTCGACCAGGCCAACACCCCGCGGGGCACCCGCATCTTCGGCCCGGTCGCCCGCGAGCTCCGCGACCGCAACTTCATGAGGATCGTCTCCCTCGCCCCGGAGGTGCTCTGACGATGAAGATCCGCCGCGACGACACCGTCCGCATCATCGCCGGCAAGGACAAGGGCCGCACCGGCCGCGTCCTGCGCGTCGACCCGAAGAAGGACAAGGTCTACGTGGAGGGCGCCAACATCATCAAGCGTCACACGCGCCCGCGCACGCTGCGAGACACCCAGCGTGCCCAGGAGCTCGGCGGCATCGTCGAGAAGGAGGGCCCGATCCACGTGTCCAACGTGATGCTCATCGACGTCGAGTCGAACGAGCCCACGCGCGTCGGGATCACGCGCGATGGCGGTCGTCGGCGGCGCGTCTCGAAGAGGACCGGCAAGGAGATCGACTGATGGAAGCCGCTAGCCAGGCTCAGGCAGAGATCCCGCCTCGCCTCAAGGAGCAGTACGAGAACGAGGTGCGCGCGCGCCTCAAGGAGCGCTACGGCTACTCCTCCATGATGGAGGTCCCGCGCCTCACCAAGATCACGCTCAATATGGGCGTCGGCGAGGCGAAGCAGGACTCGAACATGCTCGAGGCGGCGCAGGAGCAGCTCGCCACGATCGCCGGTCAGGCGCCGAGCGTCCGCCGCGCGCGCAAATCGATTGCCGCCTTCAAGCTCCGCGAGGGCATGCCGGTGGGCGTAAGCGTCACGCTGCGCCGAGCCCGTATGTGGGAGTTCCTCGACCGCCTGACCTCGATCTCGATCCCGCGCATCCGCGACTTCCGCGGCCTGAACCCGCGCTCCTTCGACGGGCGCGGCAACTACTCGATGGGCGTGCGCGAGCAGATCATCTTCCCGGAGATCGACTACGACGCGATCGACCAGGTGCGCGGCCTCGACGTGACGATCACGACGACCGCCAAGACCGACGAGGAGGCCTACACTCTCCTTCGCGAGCTCGGCATGCCGTTCGCGCGGGAGGGCGCTCCGGGCCAGGACCTCGAGGCAGAGGCCGAGGCCGAGGAGGAGCGCCGGAAGGAGGAGGCGCGCCAGCGCGCCGAGGCCGAGCAGGCAGCGCTCGAGGCGCTCAAGGAAGAGAACCCCGAGGCGTACGAGAAGCCGACCCCGGCTCGTGCCGAGGAAGGCGAGGAAGCGGGCGAAGGCCCGGGTCCGGAAGCAGCGGAGACACAGGAGTAGATGGCAAAGACGTCACAGAAGGTCCGCCAGCAGCGCGGCTCGAAGTATCAGACACGCAACTACAACCGCTGCAAGCGGTGCGGTCGCCCGCGCGCGTACATCAGGAAGTTCGGCCTGTGCCGCATCTGCCTGCGCGAGATCGCGCACGAGGGCATGATCCCCGGCCTGACGAAGTCGAGCTGGTAGCGATGCAGACCGATCCGATCGCCGACTTCCTCACCCGCATCCGCAACGGGCTGCGCGCCGACCACGACGAGGTCGAGATGCCAGCCTCCGCCTTCAAGACGGAGATCGCCCGCATCCTCAAGGAGCAGGGCTACATCGACGACTACGAGACGGACTCCGGCCGGGTCGGGAAGGTCCTGCGCGTGCGCCTCAAGTACACCGAGGACCGCAAGCCGGTGATCCTCGGCATCGAGCGGCTGTCCAAGCCCGGCCGGCGACGCTACGTCACCGCGCAGGAGGTGCCGCGGATCTACGGCGGCATGGGCACGGCGATCGTGTCGACCTCCAGGGGCGTGATGACCGGCCATGACGCGCGGCGCCAGGGCGTCGGCGGCGAGCTGGTGGCAAGGATCTGGTGAGGCGCGGGTGAGCCGGATCGGCAAGCAGCCCATCCCGGTGCCGGACGGCGTCGAGATCACGATCGAGCCGCAGCTCGTGAAGGTGAAGGGTCCCAAGGGCGAGCTCCAGGAGCGCGTGTCGCGCGACATCGGGATCGAGCAGCAGAACGGCGAGATCCTCGTCAGCCGCCCGACCGACCGCGGCGAGCACCGCGCGCTGCACGGCCTCACCCGCAGCCTGATCGCGAACATGGTCGAGGGCGTCACGAACGGCTACGAGAAGCGCCTCGAGATCCAGGGCGTCGGCTACCGCGCGCAGCTCCAGGGCAAGAAGCTGGTGCTGGCGCTCGGCTACTCGCACCCGGTCGAGATGGACGCGCCCGAGGGAATCGACTTCGAGGTGCCGATCCCCACCCGCATCGTGGTGCGTGGCATCTCCAAGCAGGTCGTCGGCGAGGTGGCCGCCAACATCCGCAAGAAGCGCCCGCCGGAGCCCTACAAGGGCAAGGGCATCCGCTACGAGGGCGAGTACGTGGCCCGGAAGGTCGGGAAGCGCGCGTGAGCGTCAAGACGAAGCCCCAGGCGCGCCTGCGCCGCCGCCGCCGCGTGCGCGCCAAGCTGCGCGGCACCGCCAAGCGGCCGCGGCTGTCGGTGTTCCGCTCGAACCGCGGGATCCAGGCCCAGCTCATCGACGACGTCAAGGGCCACACCGTGGCCGCCGTCAACTGGGTCGAGACCGACCTGAAGTCGCTCGCCCGCATGGAGCAGGCCAAGAAGGCCGGCGAGCTGCTGGCCGAGCGGGCCAAGGCGGCGGGCGTCGAGGAGTGCGTGTTCGACCGCGGCGGCTATCGCTACCACGGCAAGGTGAAGGCGCTCGCCGACGGCGCGCGCGAGGGCGGGCTCCGCTTCTGATGATCGCTACGGTGAGTCGTTCACATGGCCTCTAGGGACAGGACACGCGACCGCGATCGCGGCTCCGACCTGCAGGAGCGGGTCGTCGAGATCAACCGCGTCGCGAAGGTCGTAAAGGGCGGCCGGCGCTTCTCGTTCACCGCGCTCGTGGTGGTGGGCGACGAGAAGTCCCAGGTCGGCGTCGGCTACGGCAAGGCGAACGAGGTCCCGGTGGCGATCCAGAAGGGCGTCGAGCGGGCCCGCAAGAGCCTCTTCAAGGTGCCGATGCACGGCTCGACCATCACCCACGAGGTGGTGGGCGTGCACTCGGCGTCGCGCGTGCTGCTGAAGCCGGCTTCGCCCGGTACCGGCGTGATCGCCGGCGGCGGCGTGCGTGCCGTGCTCGAGCTGGCGGGCATCCACGATGTGCTGTCGAAGTCGCTCGGGAGTCAGAACCCGATCAACCTCGTGAAGGCGACCGTGGACGCGCTCCAGACGCTGCGCGACCCGAAGCAGGTGGCGGAGCTCCGCGGCCTGACGGTGGCGGAGGTGCTGGGGCTTGACGGGCGCGCGCCCGAGGGCGAGGAGCAGGCGACGGAGACGCCGGTCTCCGCGCCGGCGGGCGGCGCGGGCGAGCCGCCGACACCGGGCGCCGAGCAGCCGCCGGACGCCGAGCAGACGGCAGGGGCGGAGCAGCCGACCCGCGAGGGCGAGGTGCCCGCCTGATGGCCACGCTCCACATCACCCAGGTCAAGTCGATGAACGGCGCCAAGCCGCAGCAGCGAGAGACCCTCAAGACGCTCGGGCTCGGCAAGATCGGCCGCAGCTCGGAGCGAGATGACCATCCGACCGTGCGGGGGCTGATCCACTCCGTGCGGCACTTGGTGAAGGTCGATGAGTGAGCGCATCGGACTCCACTCCCTGAAGCCGGCCAAGGGCTCGCGCAAGGAGCGCAAGCGCATCGGCCGCGGCGAGGGCTCCGGCACCGGCAAGACCGCAGGCCGCGGCCACAAGGGCGCGGGCGCGCGCTCGGGCAACAAGCGACGCGTGCGCTTCGAGGGCGGGCAGAACCCGATTCACATGCGGATGCGCAAGCTGCGCGGGCCGACGATGAAGAAGTCGATGCCGTTCGAGAAGTTCCGCACGAAGACCCAGCCGGTGAACCTGCGCGACCTCGAGGCGCGCTTCGACTCCGGTGCCGAGGTCACCCCTGACTCGCTGCGCGAGGCCGGCCTCGCGACCCGCCGCGAAGTGCCCGTCAAGGTGCTCGGCCAGGGCGACCTGAGCAAGGCGCTCACCGTGCACGCTCACGGCTTCTCGAAGTCCGCCCGCGAGAAGATCGAAGCCGCGGGCGGGACCTGCCAGCTGATCGAGGAGTAGCCGCGTGCTCAGGACGTTCCTGAACGCATTCCGGGTCGCCGACATCCGGAAGAAGCTCGCCTTCACGGCCGCGATGCTCCTGCTCTACCGGGTCGGCGCCTACATCCCGGCGCCCGGCATCAACGTCGAGGCCGTCGAGGACATCGCCGAGAACTTCACCGGCTCGAACGTCCTCGGCTTCCTGAACCTCTTCAGCGGCGGCTCCCTGCAGCGCTTCGCGATCTTCGCGCTCGGGATCATGCCCTACATCACCGCCTCGATCATGTTGCAGCTGCTGACGGTGGTGATCCCGGCGCTCGACAAGCTCCGCAAGGAGGGCGAGGTCGGCCAGCAGAAGATCACGCAATACACGCGCTACCTCACCGTCGGCCTCGCCTTCGGCCAATCGATCGGCTACGTCTTCCTCTTCCGGACCTTCTCGAGCGGCGGCACCGCGGTGGTCGACAACTTCACCTTCGGGCGCGTCTTCGTGATCGTCATGACGCTCACCGCCGGCTGCGTCCTCCTGATGTGGCTCGGCGAGCTGATCACCCAGCGCGGCATCGGCAACGGCATCTCGCTGATGATCTTCGCCTCGATCGTGGCCGGGCTGCCTGACGGCGTCGTGTCCTGGTGGAACAACCCGGACCAGGTCTTCAAGGTGATCATGCCCTTCCTGGCCCTGGCGATCATCGCGGCCGTGGTGTTCATGCAGGAGGGCCAGCGCCGCATCCCGGTGCAGTACGCGAAGCGGGTCGTGGGCCGGCGCATGGCCGGCGGCGGGTCGACCTACCTGCCGCTGCGCGTGAACATGGCCGGCGTGATCCCGGTGATCTTCGCCGCCTCGCTGATGGCCTTCCCGCCGACCGTCGGCGAGCTGAGCCAGGCCGGCTGGGCCCAGGACGTCGCCACGTTCTTCAACCCGAACGGCTGGGCCTACCTCGTCGGCGAGGCCTTCTTCATCATCATCTTCACGTACTTCTATACCGCGGTCACGTTCAACCCGGTGGAGCAAGCGGACAACCTGAAGAAGTACGGCGGCTTCATACCGGGGGTGAGGCCAGGCAGACCCACGGCCGAATACCTCGACCGCATCCTCGCGCGGTTGACCTTCCCGGGCGCGCTCTACCTGGCCGCGGTCGCGGCGCTGCCGACGATCCTGCTGAACCAGACGTCCGCGAACTTCTACTTCGGCGGCACTTCGATCCTGATCGTCGTGGGCGTGGCGCTCGACACGATGAAACAGCTCGAGGCGCAGCTGATGATGCGGAACTACGAGGGCTTCCTGAAGTGAGCGAGCGGAACCTGGTCCTCCTCGGCCCGCCGGGGGCCGGGAAGGGGACACAGGCGGAGCGGCTCGTCGACGACTTCGACCTCCCCTACTACGCGACCGGCAACATCCTGCGCGAGGCGGTCGACAACGGGAGCGAGCTCGGACGGGAGGCGAAGGGCTACATGGAGCGCGGCGAGCTCGTGCCCGACGACCTCATCTGCGGCGTGATCGCGGAGCGACTCGACTCCGGCGACGCCGACAACGGCTTCCTGCTCGACGGCTTCCCGCGCACGATCGGCCAGGCCGAGATGCTCGAGGAGGCGCTCGAGAAGCTCGACCGCTCCGTCACCGCCGCGCTGCTAATCGAGGCGCCCGACGACGAGGTGCTGCGGCGTCTGTCCGGCCGGCGCACGTGCGTGAAGGCGGGCCACGTCTACCACGTGGAGTTCGATCCGCCGAAGAACGAGGGGGTCTGCGACCAGGACGGCTCGCGCCTGGTGCAGCGCGACGACGACAAGCCGGAGACGATCCGGAAGCGCCTGGCCGAGTACCACGAGCAGACCGAGCCGCTGATCGGCTGGTACGAGGAGCGAGGTTTGCTGCGCCGATTCGACGGGTTGCTGCCGCCGGACGAGGTCCACAGCCGCATTCGTGCCACACTGGCAACCCTGGCCCTCGAAGCGGAGATCTAGAGCGGATGATCCTGCGGAAGACACCCGAAGAGCTCGACAAGATGGCCGCGGCCGGCCGCATCCTGGTCCGCTGCCACGAGATCCTGCGCTCGAAGGCGCGCCCGGGTGTGACCACCGCCGAGCTCGACCAGGCGGCCGAGCGCTTCATCCACTCGCAGGGCGCGGAGCCAGCCTTCAAGGGCTACCGCGGCTTCCCCGGGTCGATCTGCGCGTCGCCCAACTCGATGGTGGTGCACGGGATCCCCGGCTCCTACGAGCTGAAGCGCGGCGACATCCTCTCCGTCGACATCGGCGTGATCCTCGACGGCTGGGTCGCCGATGCGGCGATCACGCATCCGATCGGGAACGTCACGCCGGTGGCCTCGCGGCTGCTCGCCACGACGCGCGCGTCGCTGTTCGCGGCGGTCGACCAGTGCCTCCCGGGGAACCGGCTTGGCGACGTGTCGCACGCCGTCCAGACCCGCGTGGAGGCCGACGGCTTCTCCGTGATCCGGTCGCTCGTGGGTCACGGGATCGGGCGCGACATGCACGAGGACCCGCAGATCCCCAATTTCGGGGACCCCGGCACGGGCCCCGAGCTCGAGGAGGGGATGGTGCTCGCCATCGAGCCGATGGTGAACGCCGGCTCCCACCATGTGCGAATGGGCGCGGACAACTGGGCCGTGTACTCGCAGGACGGTTCCCTGGCGGCCCATTTCGAGCACACCGTCGCCATAACGGGGGACGGACCGCGGATCCTGACGCCGTGGCACGAGACCGTGGAAAGCGGCGTCCAGGCCGCGGCCGCGTCCGCCTAGCGGCTGCTACTCTTATCGGTCGGCGCGTGGCCGTCTCCTGGGCTGCCGCGCCGTCCCTCGTTCGATACGTTCCCGATTCTCGGAGCCATGAAGGTCCGCGCATCAGTCAAGCCCATGTGCGAGAAGTGCAAGGTCATCCGCCGCGGCGGTGCGGTCTTGGTGATCTGTCAGAACCCCCGTCACAAGCAGCGGCAGGGCTGAGATGGCGCGTATCGCAGGCATCAACATCCCCCTCAACAAGAGGGCTGAGATCGGGCTCACGTACATCTACGGGGTCGGCCGGTCGACCTCGAACCAGGTCCTCAAGGAGGTCGGTGTCGACCCGGACACCAAGGTCAAGGACCTGACCGAGGAGGAGGTCCGCCAGCTGCGCGAGAAGGTCGACGACCTGCTCGTGGAGGGAGACCTCCGGCGCGAGCGCTCGCAGAACGTGAAGCGGCTGATGGAGATCGGGTCCTACAAGGGTCTGCGCCATCGGCGCGGCCTCCCGGCCAACGGCCAGCGCACCAAGACGAACGCCCGGTCGCGCAAGGGGCCCAAGCGCGGTTCCGCGATGGGCGGCGGCAAGAAGAAGATAAGGAAGCACTAGGCGATGCCCCAGCCTCGACGCCCCCGCGGCCGTAGGCGCGTTCGCAAGAACGTGCCCTTCGGCCAGGCGCACATCAAGACGAGCTTCAACAACACGATCGTGTCGCTGACCGACAAGGAGGGCAACGTGATCGCGTGGGAGTCGGCGGGCGGCGCCGGCTTCAAGGGGTCGCGCAAGTCCACTCCGTTCGCCGCGCAGGTCACGGCCGACGCCGCGGCGCGCAAGGGCATCGAGCACGGCCTCCAGAAGGTCGAGGTCTTCGTGAAGGGCCCAGGCTCCGGGCGCGAGACGGCCATCCGCTCGCTGCAGGCCGCCGGGCTCGAGATCACCTCCATCAGGGATGTGACCCCGCAGGCCCACAACGGCTGCCGGCCCCGGAAGCGAAGGCGCGTCTGATGGCCCGCGACACCGGACCCCAGTGCAAGCAGTGCCGCCGCGAGGGCATGAAGCTGTTCCTGAAGGGCGAGCGCTGCCTGACGGACAAGTGCGGCGTCGAGCGGCGCAACTACCCGCCCGGCGACCACGGCCGTGGCCGCTCGCGCCAGTCGGAGTACCGGCTGCAGCTGCGCGAGAAGCAGAAGGCCCGCCGTTACTACGGCGTGCTGGAGAAGCAGTTCCGCAACTACTACGCCAAGGCCAGCAGGCAGCCGGGCGTGACGGGCGAGAACCTGCTGCGGCTGCTCGAGTCGCGCTTCGACAACGTCCTCGTGCGGCTCGGCTTCGCCGCATCGAGGCGCCAGGCGCGGCAGATGATCCGCCACGGCCACTGGGCGATCAATGGCCGCCGGGTCGACATCCCCTCCTACCAGCTGCGCGAGGACGACGTGATCACGATGAGGCCGAGCGCGCCGGTCGAGCCTGTCGTCCGCGGGGCCACCGAGCTCACCTCCGTAGTGCCGGCGTGGTTGCAGGCCGACCACGACGGACTGACCGCGAAGGTCCTCCGCCTGCCAGAGCGGGCCGAGATCACCTCGCCGGTCCAGGAGCAGCTCATCGTCGAGCTCTACTCGAAGTAGCACCAGACTCGCACCCGCCCACGCAGGGGCGTGGGGCGAACACAAGCGAAGGAAATCCCTCTCTCATGATCGAGTTTCAGACCCCCCAAATTTCCGCCGAGAAGGTCGAGGACAACCGCGGGAC